>SHXP01000022.1 GCA_009693225.1 Limnohabitans sp.
AGGTCATTGCACACCTTGTGTGGTCCTGCGATAATTTCACAATGTGAAACCTCATGGATCAAAGCAATGAACAATATGGATAAAGCGCGCGCAGTGCTGGCCGCGCTTCCACGTTGCACCGCCAAGTCACGGCAGTCTGGTGAGCAGTGCAAAAACCCGGGCCTTGGAGCAGGTGGCAAATGTCGTTTCCATGGGGGCGCATCAACTGGCCGCCCACCCACTCATGGTCGACTGACCAAGGAAAATCTGCTCAATCGTGATTGGGTACGGTTGCTTCTTGGTGTGCTCGCGCTTGAGCATCCAGGGTTCAAGGTCTCTTGGTTCAACCCTGGGTCTATGACATTGGCGCGATGCAACGCTGTGTTGAAAGTGAAACTAAAAAAATCTTATGTCGTGATCGAACCAAGTGACGTCTATTTTGACGCAAAGTCCTGATCGTCATTAAACGAATTTCAAGCTGAACATTGGTACACATAACTCACAGAAGTTTTAAACGCACTTTCCCGTACTATTCCCGTACTGACAACAAAAAAGCACCGAGCGTTTCCACTAGGTGCTTGATTTAATTGAAGATGTTGGTAGGCGCGATTGGACTCGAACCAACGACCCCCACCATGTCAAGGTGGTGCTCTAACCAGCTGAGCTACGCGCCTTCGTTGCCGAAAGCAATATTCTATCAGGAACAGAAACCGCCCGGAAACAACCGCCCGGCTTCAACGGGTGAAAAACCGCGTCTCCTGCCCGATGAGTTGCAGAATGTCACTGCTGCTGATGTCGGGACGCTTGTTCTTCATGTCGCGCCAGTCGTAATGCAGGCTTCCCAGCAACTTGTCCTGCACCGCGCCGTTCACCCAATAGGCTGAACTTACATAGCAGCCTATCACAGTCAGCCGTTTTTCAGGCAATTGATCCAGCAGCAAGCCATTGGCATATTTGTCCGCATCCTGCGCATCGCAGCCGACCGCCCTCGTCAGCAATGTGGGCACGATGTCCTGGTGGGTCGAGTAGCGTTCAAACTGACCCAGTTTGAAATGACCGGCAGGCTTGATGATCAATGGCACATGTGTTTGCCAGCTGGAAAAATTGCTGGCGTGTCCCCAGTATTTCAAGCAGTTTTCATTGAACTCTTCACCGTGGTCTCCGACAATCACCAGCCAGATTTTATCCCAATCAGGTCTTTTTTTCAAAGTCTGCACGAGTTGATTGACCAAGTGATCGACAAAATACAGACTGTTTGGATAGTTATTTTTCAATGGCTGAGAATTGATATCCCTGCGCAGAAAGTGTTCGGATTTGTTGACCGAGGTTGGGGGTGAATTTTGTAAATTCCTGGGGATAACTGTAGGGGTAAGGTCGTGTCCCATGACGAGGTGTAAGTCCACAGCCCGGACAGGCTGAGATACACATTACTCAGCGTGCCACTGCGGACAGCCGAGTTGGGGGAGTATCGCAGAGCGTTTGCAAGCCTTCAAGTTGCATATATCTGCGGTTCAAACTCCACTCGTCGTTCTGCTCCAGCATCATGGCGCCCACCAGCCTTGTAATCGATGCATCATTGGGGAAGATGCCCACCACGTTGGTTCGGCGCTTGACTTCGGCATTGAGCCGCTCCAGCGGGTTGGTCGAGTAGATCTGTGCCCAATGCGCCATGGGAAACGTCATGAACGCCAGCACATCGTTTTCAGCATCGTCCATCAAGGCGCTGAGCTTGGGGAACTTGGCGCCAAGCTGATCAGCAACCGACCGCCACTGGGTTTTGGCAGCCTCTGCTGTGTCCTGCACAAATACCGTTCCAATGGCAGCAGAGACCATGCGCCGCTGTGTCTTGCCAGCGTGCGCCAGAGCGTTGCGCATGAAGTGCACCCGGCAACGCTGCCAGGTGGCCTTCAGAACTTTGGAGACGGCGGCCTTTAGGCCTTCGTGGCTGTCGCTGATGACCAGCTTGACGCCGCGCAGCCCACGGCGGTTTAGGCTGCGCAGAAACTCCGTCCAGAAGGGTTCTGCCTCACTGGCGCCGACTTTGAGGCCCAAGACCTCTCGCTGTCCCTCGGTGTTGACTCCCACGGCGATTATTACGGCCACGCTCACGATGCGCCCGGCCTCCCGGGTTTTGACATAGGTCGCGTCGATCCACAGATACGGCCAGTCGCCCTCTATCTGGCGGTTCAGGAAAGCCCCGACGCGTTCATCGAGTTCACCGCACAGGCGGCTGACCTGGCTCTTGGAGACCCCGCTCATGCCCAGCGCTTTGACCAGGTCGTCCACGGAACGGGTGGAGATGCCCTGTATGTGTAGGCCTCCTGGATAACGGCGGTCAGTGCCTTCTCGGCGGTACGCCGGGGTTCCAGGAATTCGGGGAAGTAGCTGCCTTGGCGTAGTTTGGGAATCTTCAGGGGAACACTTCCGGCTCGGGTGTCCTAGGTGCGTTCGCGGTAGCCGTTGCGGCTGTTGAGCCGCTCGGTGTTCTTCTCGTCGTAGCCGGCGCCGCAGCGGCCCTCGATATCCATGTCCATAAGCCGTTGGGCCATGAATTGCACCATCTGGCGCAATACATCGATATCGGAGCCCTTCTCAGCGAGCTCGGCAAGTGCGATAGTAGCGGTGGTCATTGTGTTTCCTTTAGTCAGGTTGGTGAGTTGCACCTCAACCTTATCCGTACTCACGATGACCACCCTCAAACAGATGGCACGAGCGAGGTGCAAGCCGCTGCGGGTTGGTCTGCGAAGCGTTTTGCCAGGCTTGTAATATTTCCAGATCTCCCAGATCCAGAGGCTCCCTGCTTGCGCTGATGTAATGCTCATCGCTGATTTTAAGAAAATCAAAGGCCGCAAGGCAAAGTTGTCGAACGATGTGTTGGTAAAGACACGGCTTGTATAAGCTTTTTCATGTAATGTTTCAGTGAAAAAAGACCGATTGAGCAAAGCCTGTGTTCTGACGGCATCGTAATAACTGGCGTGCAAACCGGTCATCAGGCTGAAAACACCCAGAATGGTTGAATTCCCACCGGACACATGGTTTTTGAATTGCCAGGCCGTAGAAGCAAATTCCTAGGTGTGAGGCATGACATCGGGGTTGAGCATCTCGGCCTGCCAACTCTCCACCACCACCATGACGATATGCGGCAAGGACTTGCTATCGCATTTGACTGCCCCCAGCGGGTAGTGAATGAATTTTTTTTCAGACTCTGCGGTTGCAGGCAATTGACCGTCTAAACCGGGGAAAACAGCAGGCAGAACCTGAGTCAGCCAAACCACACCTTTGGGATCTTGCACCGGAAAAAAGAAAGGCAGATAGTTACTGTAGGTGGTGATTTCCGTGCGGTAGAAATAACTGGCCCAGGCATGTATGGAATCATTGACCGCAAACACCAGCACAGACAAGCCTATGCATAATGCGCTGACAAACCTGCCGATGGCTGGATGAAGGACAGCCAAATGCCAGATTCCGAAACTGGCGATGAGCAGTATGAGCACCGACAGCGCCGCATACATTTGTAGAAACCAGGGCAATCCCAGTCCTTTGAAATCCAGAAAAAACATCTGAATGAAAAACAGATTGATATGAAACCGGTATACATTGAAAACAATGGCGTCGAAGGCCAGCAGAATCAGCCATAAACCGCCAATGAATTCTTTGTTTAAATACCAAAAAGCCACAAATCCCTTGCTTTATTTGAGCGCTTTGTAGCGCATACGCTTGGGCTTGGCACCTTCTTCGCCCAGACGTTTTTTCTTGTCGGCTTCGTATTCCTGGTAATTACCGTCAAAAAACGTCCATTGCGAATAGCCTTCGCAGGCCAGAATGTGGGTGGCGATGCGGTCCAAGAACCAGCGGTCGTGGCTGATCACCATGATGCTGCCGGCAAATTCCAGCAAAGCGTCTTCGAGGGCGCGCAAGGTTTCCACGTCCAGATCGTTGGAAGGTTCATCCAGCATCAGCACGTTGCCGCCCGCGATCAGGGTTTTGGCCAGGTGCAAACGTCCGCGTTCACCGCCTGAGAGCGTGCCCACGCGTTTTTGCTGGTCACCGCCGTTGAAGTTAAAGCGGCCGCAATAGGCGCGGCTGGCCATCTCGAATTTGCCGACGGTCAGAATGTCCAGACCGCCTGAAACGTCTTCCCACACGGTTTTTTCATTAGCCAGGTCGTCGCGGTTCTGGTCGACAAAGGCCATCTTCACGGTTTGACCGAGTTTGATTTCCCCGCTGTCGGGCTGCTCTTTGCCGGCGATCATGAGGAACAAGGTGGATTTACCGGCGCCGTTGGGGCCGATGATGCCGACGATGGCGCCGGCTGGCACTTTGAAACTCAGGTTGTCGATCAGCACACGGTCGCCGAAAGATTTGCTGACATTGACAAATTCGATGACCTCGTGGCCCAGACGCTCGGCCACAGGAATGAAAATTTCCTGCGTCTCGTTGCGCCTCTGGTATTCAAAATCTGACAGTTCTTCAAAGCGGGCGATACGCGCCTTGCTTTTGGCCTGACGGCCCTTGGGGTTCTGACGCACCCAATCGAGCTCCTTCTTCAATGCCTTGGAGCGGGCTTCCTCGCCCTTTTGTTCTTTCTCCAGGCGGTCCTGCTTTTGTTCCAGCCAGGTCGTGTAGTTGCCTTTGTAAGGAATGCCGTGGCCGCGGTCGAGCTCCAGAATCCATTCGGCGGCGTTGTCCAAGAAATAGCGGTCGTGGGTGATAGCCACCACGGTGCCGGAGAAACGCGACAAAAACTGCTCCAGCCAATCCACCGACTCGGCGTCCAGGTGGTTGGTCGGCTCGTCGAGCAACAGCATGTCGGGCTTGGAGATCAACAACTGGCACAGCGCGACACGGCGTTTTTCACCGCCGGACAAATGTTCGATGACCGCGTCCCAGGGAGGAAGGCGCAGCGCGTCCGCCGCGATTTCCAGCTGGTGCCCGCTGTTGTCGCTGCCGGCAGCGGCAATGATGGCCTCCAACTGGCCTTGCTCGGCGGCAAGCGCGTCAAAGTCGGCGTCTTCTTCGGCATAGGCCGCGTAGACCTCTTCCACGCGTTGTTTGGCTTGAATCACTTCTTCCATGCCGCCTTCGACCGCTTCGCGCACAGTTTGTTCGGGGCGCAATTTGGGCTCCTGCGGCAAATAACCGATGCGCAAACCCGGCATGGGCTGGGCCTCACCCTCGATCTCCTTGTCGATACCGGCCATGATTTTGAGCAGCGTCGATTTGCCCGAACCGTTCAAGCCGAGCACGCCGATCTTGGCGCCGGGAAAAAAGCTCAGCGATATGTCTTTCAGGATATGGCGCTTGGGCGGCACGATTTTGCCGACCCGGTTCATGGTGAAAACGTATTGGGACATGGAATGACTTTCGGGACAGGTGCGCCACACAGCGTGGCGGCGGGTAACTGAGGATTATCTCTGCTTCAAAGGGGTGCTTGATGACATTGAATCAATCGTCAAGCACAAGCACTGAATTCAGGTCACCCGCAATGATCGTGGGTGGCTTTTTTCTAGGACCAACATCTAGAGTGCGTGGCGGTAGTGTTCCCCAAGCAAATTCGGCTTCATTTGAAGCCAAATTGAGAACATTATTTAGGTGTTGGGCGTTGAGGCTCTGGCCCAATCGACCGCTGCGGCCGTGTCTGATTCTGTCAGTTGGAGTTTGGCCAGTTTGGCGCGCACTTCATCGCTGGAGTTAAGAGATGCTGGCGCATCCGTCTTCGCTGACCTCTATCTCGCCACAAGCTTTGCCATCCACAAAACGCAGGTCATAGTCAAAGCCAATGCCTGGGCTTAGCGGAAATTCACGGATATCCATATCCTGTGCTGCACGCAGACCAACATGAGCCATATCGCAAACGTGCCCGCCAGCCGCTTGCAGCGGCAGGTCCATCAAAATACATTTTTAGAAACGTTCACCATATGATAAGTAATTAAAAATAATTATTATTCAAGCCATTGTAGATCCGCTTAATGATTCGTAAAGTTCTAAAAAAACCCCCTCCCCGCTTTCATGCGACAATACATATCAGTTGACGCCACCAGTTGCTTCAACATCAGCGCTTCTGCTGGGGCCGGATCAAACCCTGCGTTTGTTACCTACCTGCCCAAATGTGTTTCCTCGGTCTTTAGCTGGCTGCCGCTTTTTTTCTGGCAGAACAGACCGAAACCCAAGCGTTGCCCAACCGCGCGCTCCTTTATGAATTTTGATGAATTGAACCTGGCTCCGGCCATTTTGAAAGCTGTGCGCGAGCAAGGCTACGACACCCCCACCCCGATTCAGGCGCAAGCCATTCCCGCCGTTCTGGCCGGACAGGACTTGCTGGCCGGCGCCCAGACCGGCACCGGCAAAACGGCGGCTTTCACCCTGCCCATGCTGCACAAACTCAGCATGTCCCGCAGCGCCCCAAATCGCTTCGGCGTATTCGGCATCCGCGCCCTGGTGCTGACACCGACACGCGAACTCGCGGCCCAGGTTGAAGAGTCTGTGCGCACCTACGGCAAATACCTGCAACTGCAATCCGCCGTCATCTTCGGCGGCGTCGGCATGGCTGCGCAAATCAAGGCCTTGAAAAAAGGCGTGGACATTCTAGTGGCCACGCCCGGTCGCCTGCTGGATTTGCAGCAACAGGGTTTTCTGGATTTGTCCACCGTGCAAATGCTGGTGCTCGACGAAGCCGACCGCATGCTCGACATGGGCTTTATCCATGACGTGAAAAAAGTGCTGGCGCTGGTGCCCAAGGACAAGCAAAGCCTGTTGTTCTCGGCCACGTTCAGTCAGGAGATCCGCGACCTGGCCGCGCAACTGCTGCACAGCCCGCAAAGTATTCAGGTCACACCGGAAAACACCGCGGTGCAATTGATCAGCCAGGTGATACACCCGGTCAGCCGCAGCCAGAAAAAAGCGCTGCTTGCGCATATCATTGAGCGCAAGCAATGGAGCCAGGTGCTGGTGTTTTGCCGCACCAAGTTCGGCGCCAACCATGTGGCCGATTTTTTAAAGAAGCAAGGCATCACCGCCATGGCGCTGCACGGCAACAAAAGCCAGACCGCACGCACCCAGGCACTGGCCGGCTTCAAAAGCGGTGATATCCGTGTGCTGGTGGCCACCGACATCGCAGCGCGCGGCATTGACATTGACGATTTGCCGCATGTGGTGAATTACGAAATTCCGAATATCAGCGAAGACTATGTGCACCGCATCGGCCGTACCGGTCGCGCCGGTGCAAGCGGGGAAGCAGTCAGTTTGGTGTCCTTGGACGAGGAAGGTTTTATGCAGGAAATTGAAAAATTCACACGTCAGACCATCGCGGTTAAAAAGGTCGAGGGCTTCGGCCCTGCGCCCGATGAACGCGCCGAACCCATTGCCATGGGTCGCCAGACTTTGTGGGGCGGCGTCGGCAAACCGCTCAGCCGCGACGTGATGGCTTCAGCCGCACGCGCCGCACGCCAGGAAATGATGGACCGCATTCGCGAGAAAAAAGGCAGCGCGCCGCGTAATGACAACCGCAATGACAACCGTAACGACGGACCGCGCGCTGAACCGCGCGGCGACAGACCGGCGCGTCCCCCGCAAGCCGCCAAACCGGCAGGCGCACATCCCGGCGGCGCACGTCCGCCGGCACCCATGCGCGACCGCAACGACCGTGGCCCGCGCGCACCCGCGCCGGTGCACGCGCAAGGACACTATGACCATGACGGACAGCCGCCGCGTCACTTTGAAGAAGATTTCCAGCCCCGCGCCAATGCCCACCTGGGTACGCAAAGCGGCGTCAACGCCTTCGGTCAAAAGTCCGGCGGCGGTGCAGCGCGTCAACCCGATCCGACCATGACTTCCGTAGATTTGCTCAGCCGCACTAACCGTGGCGGTGGTGGCGGCGGCGCCAAACGTCGAGGCGGTGGCGGTGGCGGCAAACCCGGCGGCTTCGGCGGCGGTGGTGCCAAACGCAGCGGCGGCGGTTACGGACGCTGAGTCAATTCAGGCGATTCGCCCTGAAGGCAGAACGGTGGCTGAAGCCGCCATCGTCAATCAACACTTACACAGTCAGGCGCATTCCGGCACCAGCGCCGCTATGGGTTTGCCGTCGAAATAAGCGCCCAGATTGGCCAAGCACAAATCGGCCATGGACTTGCGCGTTTGCTGCGTACCGCTGCCGATATGCGGCGTCAGCACCGTGTTTTGCGCCAGGCGCAATTCGCCCGGCACACGCGGCTCATCGGCAAACACGTCAAGCGCCGCACCGGCAATGGTTTTCTTTTGCAGCGCTTCAATCAATACGTTCTGGTCGACGACCGATCCGCGCGCCACATTGATCAAATAACCTTTGGGGCCCAGCGCGGCCAGCACCTCGGCATTCACCAGATGTTTGGTGGCAGCGCCGCCGGGCGTGATGACGACCAGATAATCCACATTCGCAGCCAGTTCTTTGGCTGACGGGAAATAGGTGTACGACACGGCTTGCGACTTGTTGCGCGAGGTGTAGGCGATGGACATGTCAAACGCTGCGGCGCGTTTGGCAATGGCCTGGCCGATACGGCCCATGCCTATCAAACCCAGACGAGCGCCGCTCATTTTGCTGCTGAGCGGGAACGGGCCTTCAACCCAGTCGCTGTTGCGCACGAATTTGTCGGCTTGCGGCAAGCGTCTGGCGATAGACAGCATCAAACCCAAAGCCAGGTCGGCCACATCGTCGTTCAACACGCCGGGCGTGTGCGCCACCTTGATACCGCGTTCTTTGGCGGCATTCACATCAACGCCGTCGTAGCCGACACCGCAAATCGATATGAACTCCAGCGCGGGGAACAAGGCCATGAACTTCTTGTCGATCACCGCATCGCCGCCGCCGACCATGGCGCGGATACGCTGCAAGGCACTCGGGTCGTTGATGTGTTCACGGTCATGCACCAGGTAATGGGATTGCAAATCTGCCATCAAGGTGGAGGCCAGATTGGTGACCCGCAGTATTTCTATCATGTCTACTCCTTGTTGAGGTCAGTCCCCGTGAAAACACCACACAAACCCTGACTGAAGCGAAGGTAGTATAGGCACACTTACACCTCAACGTTCAGGCTTTACACATGTCATCCACCCCCCTCCGCAAAAAACGCGAAGAACTTCGCAGCCAGCAATGGTTCGGCCGCCAGGACCGCGACGGTTTCGCCTACCGCAGCTGGGTCAAGGGCAAGGGCGTGCCGCACGACCAGTTCGACGGCCGTCCGGTCATCGGCATTTGCAACACCTTCAGCGAGCTGACGCCTTGCAATTCGCACTTCCGCACGCTGGCCGAGCAGGTCAAGATCGGGGTCTACGAAGCCGGCGGTTTCCCGCTGGAATTCCCGGTGATGTCGCTGGGCGAAACCCTGCTGCGTCCCACCGCCATGCTCTACCGCAACCTGGCCAGCATGGACGTCGAGGAAAGCATTCGCGGCAACCCCCTCGACGGCGTGGTGCTGCTGATGGGTTGCGACAAAACCACCCCCTCGCTGATCATGGGCGCGGCCAGCGTCGACCTACCGACCATCGGTGTCAGCGGCGGCCCCATGCTCAACGGCAAATGGCGCGGCCAGGAACTCGGTTCGGGCACCGGCATGTGGAGCATGAGCGAGCAGGTCCGCGCAGGCACCTTGAAGCTGGCCGATTTCTTCGAGGCTGAGAGCTGCATGCACCGCAGCCACGGCCACTGCATGACCATGGGTACCGCATCGACCATGGCTTGCATGGTTGAAGCCCTGGGTGTGGGTCTGCCCGGCAACGCCGCCTACCCGGCTGTTGACGGGCGCCGCAATGTGCTGGCGCGCCACGCCGGCCGGCGCATTGTGGAGATGGTGCACACCGACCAGAAACTCTCCAGCATCCTCACGCGCGAAGCTTTCGAGAACGCCATCAAAACACTGGCAGCCATCGGCGGCTCAACCAACGCTGTGGTGCACCTGATTGCCATCGCCGGACGACTGAGCGTGCCGCTGAGCGTCGACGACTTCGACCGCCTTGCCTCAGAGCTGCCTTGCCTGCTCAATCTGCAACCTTCGGGCGACCATTTGATGGAAGACTTCTGCTACGCAGGCGGCCTGCAAGTGGTGATGAAAGAGATCGCGCATTTGCTGCACACCAGCATCGTCACTTCCAGCGGCCACAGCGTGGCGGACAACATGGCCGAGGCGTTGAATTACGACGAGCGCGTCATCAAGCCGTTTGCCCAACCGTTCAAGGACAAAGCCGGTATCGCCGTGTTGCGTGGCAATCTGGCCGAGCGCGGCGCGGTGATCAAACCCAGCGCGGCCTCGCCCCACCTGATGGTGCACACCGGACGCGCCGTGGTGTTTGAAAACATCGACGACTTCCACGCCCGAATCGACGATGAAAACCTGGACGTGGATGAAAACTGCGTGCTGGTGCTGAAAAACTGCGGCCCCAAAGGCTACCCCGGCATGGCCGAGGTGGGCAATATGCCGCTGCCGCCCAAGGTGCTGCGCAAAGGCATCACCGACATGGTGCGCATCAGCGATGCGCGCATGAGCGGTACCGCTTACGGCACTGTCGTTTTGCACGCCGTGCCCGAGGCCGCAGCCGGCGGCACGCTGGCGCTGGTGCACAACGACGACATGATCGAATTAAATGTGCCTGGACGCAAAATCCAGTTGCTGGTCAGCGATGAAGAATTAGCCAAGCGCCGCGCTGCCTGGAAAGCGCCTGCGCCCGCGCTGGACTCAGGCTATTGGAAGCTATACATAGACCATGTCACACAGGCTGACGAAGGCGCCGATCTGGACTTTTTACGTGGTAAACGCGGTTCTTTTGTTCCGAAGGACAATCACTGAAAACAAAGTTTTCAGTGATTGAGGGAAGGCTCACATTGCGTAGCAATGTGATGACTTCACCACAATCACCTAACCCCTCACATCCCCTTCAACGCCGTCTTCTCCAGCCCCGCCTTGCGGCAGTCATCAATGTACTGACGGATCACGTCCTGGAAATTGGCATCGGGCTGCAAACCCAGACGCGGCGCACGCAAAGCCTTGGCACCCTTGGGCCAGTTGGCCACGATGTTGGCAATCCGCTCATCGCGCTGAAACTTGACACGTGCACGCACCGCCGGTCCGGCCACGGCTTCCAAGGCATTCAGCATTTCCTGCACGGTCACATTCAAGGCCGGCAGGTTCATGGCGCTGCGGCCCAGAAACTCGTCTCCGCTGGCTTCAAAAATGGCGATCAGGCTTTTCACGGTCAAACCGGGTGAACACACCGGGTGTGAAACTCTGGCGTCCACCGGGCAAATGGATTCTTCGCCGGCCAGCGGTTCACGCAGAATGCCGCTGAAAAACGATGAGGCCGCGCCGTTCGGTTTGCCGGGCCGCACGCTGACCGACATCAGGCGTGCGCTGCGACCGTCGATGAAGCCCTTGCGGCTGAAGTCAGCCACCATGTATTCGCACATCAGTTTTTGTGAACCGTATGAGGTCTGGGGGGTGGTGAATGTGTCGTCAGTGACCACGTCGGGCAAAGGGTGCGCCGGGTCCGGTCCATACACCGCCACCGAACTGCTGAATAGCACGCGTGGTTTATTGCCTGCGGCGCGCAAGGCTTCCAACAAGGCGCGTGTGCTGTCGAGATTGGAGCGCATGCCCAGATCGAAATCGGCCTCGCATTCACCGGAGACGGCCGACGCAAGGTGAAACACACCGTCAAACTTGCGCGCAGCAAAACCCGAGCACTGGTCCAGCAAAGGGCCGGTCAGGGCTTCGACGCGCGGGTCCGCGGCCAGATCGGCAGATGCCGCAAACTGGTCGGCCAGCACCAGTTGCGTCAATTTGCTGCCGCAGAGTTCGCCCTCGGCAAGCAGTTCGCGCGCCAGTCTGGCGCCTAAAAATCCTGCCCCGCCTGTGATCAATAGCTTCATGTCTGTTTCCCGGTTGGTTGAATGTCAAAAGCATAACTTCGCTGAGTACTAATTATCGTTGCTTGCATAACGGGTAAGACCTGATTACTTCTATTTATGGCGAAGCATATGCTCGAAGGTAGTTGCGCTCTAGGCGCAATGCCCACTTTGCGGAGCTTTACATGGCGAGCGTCAACATCGATCAAGTACACAAATACTTCGGCCGGACCCACATCATCAAAGGTGTCATCATAGACATCGCTGATGGTGAGTTTTGTGTGCTCGTCGGTCCCTCCGGTTGCGGCAAATCCACGCTGCTGCGCATGATCGCCGGCCTGGAGGAAATCTCCGGCGGAGACATACACATCGGCGACAAACTCGTCAATCAGATGCCGCCCAAAGAGCGCGACATCGCCATGGTGTTCCAGAACTACGCGCTGTATCCGCACATGACGGTGCGCGACAACATGGCCTTTTCCTTGCTGCTGGCCAAACAACCGGCCGCGAAAATCGCCGAGCGCGTCGACATCGCCGCCGGTATCCTGGGTTTGCACGCCTTGCTCGACCGTTATCCGCGCCAGCTCTCTGGCGGCCAGCGCCAGCGCGTCGCCATGGGCCGCGCCATCGTGCGCAACCCGCAGGTGTTTTTGTTTGATGAACCGCTGTCCAACCTCGACGCCAAGCTGCGCGTGTCCATGCGCACCGAAATCAAAGAACTGCACCAGCGCCTGAAAACCACCTCCATTTACGTCACACACGATCAGATCGAAGCCATGACCATGGCCGACAAAATCGTCGTTATGCGCGACGGCGTGGTCGAGCAGACCGGCAGCCCGCTGGACTTGTACGACCACCCGGCCAACCAGTTCGTCGCCGGCTTCATCGGCTCACCCGCCATGAATTTCCTGCCCGGCGTGGTGCGCGGCCACCAGGTCGCATTTAGCGACGGCAGCCTGCTGCCCATGCCGGTGAACGTCCGCGCCGCCGATGGCAGTAACGTGGTTTACGGCATCCGCCCCGAGCACTTGCACATCAGCAGTGGCAACGAAGGACTGGCTACCGAAGTGGTGGTGGTCGAGCCCACCGGCGCTGACACCCAGGTGTTCACCAAAATTTCCGGCGTGGAAGTCACTTCGGTGTTTCGCGAACGCCATGCTTTCACACCCGGCAGCACCATCCGTTTGCAGCCTGATGCCGGTCACGCCCATTTGTTTGACGCTGCCAGCGGTCAAGCCCTGTCAGCCTGAAACCCTGAGAGTACGGAGACACCATGACCGATACCACCCGTCGCCAATTCATCCAATCTACCGGTATTGCCACCGGCGCTGCCGCGCTTGCACCCATGCTGTGGACCTCCAAGGCGCAGGCGCAATGGACCAATGTGCCCGAAAAAGACGCCAAGCTGCGCGTGCTGCGCTGGAGCCGTTTCGTGCAGGGCGAACTCGACGCCTATTTGGCGAATGTGAAAAAGTTCACAGAGAAAACCGGCATCGAAGTGCGGGTCGACACCGAAGGCTGGGAAGACATCCGGCCCAAGGCGGCAGTTGCCGCCAACACCGGCGCCGGGCCTGACATCATTTTGTCGACCAATGACGATGCCAACCTCTACCCCGACAAGCTGATTGACGTCACCGATTTGTGCACCTACCTGGGCAACAAATACGGCGGCTGGCATGCCCCCTGCGAAACCTATTTGCGCCCTGACGGCAAAAAGTGGATAGGTGTGCCGCTGGGCGCCGGCGGCTCCATCATGGTCTACCGGCAAAGCCTGTTGAAGGTCGCAGGTTTCAACACCTTCCCCAAAGACACCGACAGCTTTTTAAAAATGTTTCAGGCACTGCATGCCAAAGGAACCCCGGGCGGTATGGCGCTGGGCAACGCCACCGGCGACAGCGGCTGGACGCATTGGCTGATCTGGGCCTTCGGCGGCTCCATCGTCAACAATAACAACAAGGTCACCATCAACAGCCCGCAAACCATCAAGGCGCTGGAGTACGGCCGCGAGCTCTACAAAACATTCATCCCCGGCACGCTGTCCTGGCTGGACCCGAACAACAACAAGGCGTTTCTGGACAACCAGATCAGTGTCACCAACAACGGCATTTCCATTTACTACGCCGCGAAAAATTCGGACAACCCGGCGATCAAATCGCTTGCCGCAGATATTCAACACGCGCCCTTCCCCGTCGGGCCGGTCGGCATTCCCACCGAATACCATTTGTTCTTCAACCAGATGATCTTCAAGTACACCAAGTACCCGAACGCAGCCAAAGAATTTTTACGCTTCATGATGGAAGCCGAGCAATACGACGCCTGGCTGCAAGGCGGCGGCGGCTATGTGGCGCCTCCGCTGGCGGCCTACGCCAAAAACCCGGTATGGACAGCGGATCCCAAACACACACCTTACCGCGACGTGACCAAAAACATGCGCCCTGCGGGCTACGCCGGTCAGCTCGGCTATGCGTCTGCCGGTGCCATGGCCGACTTCATCGTCTGCAACATGGTGGCCGAAGCCGCCTCCGGTTCCAAAACCCCGGTTGAAGCCGCCCAGCGCGCGCTAAAACGCGCCGAGCGCTACTACAAATCCTGATGCTGCAAAAACTTCAAAACAGCCGCAACGGCCTGGGCCTAGTGTTCATGGTGCCGGCCACGGTGCTGCTGGTTCTGTTCCTCACCTACCCGTTGGGCCTGGGTATCTGGCTGGGTTTCACCGACACCAAAATCGGGCGCGGCGGCGAATTCATCGGCCTGGAAAACTACGAATTTTTGTGGGAAGACTCGGTCACCCGGCTGGCCTTGTTCAACACGCTGTTCTACACCTTCATCGCCAGCGTGCTGAAGTTTTTCCTGGGCCTGTGGCTGGCCGTGTTGCTGAACGAACGACTGCCGTTCAAAACCTTTTTCCGCTCGGTCATTCTGCTGCCCTACATCGTGCCCACCGCCTTGTCGGCGCTGGCCTTCTGGTGGCTGTACGACGCACAGTTTTCCGTCATCAGCTGGGTGCTGATGAAGCTGGGCTGGATCGACCGTTACATCGATTTTTTAGGCGACCCGTGGAACGCACGTTTCTCGGTGCTGGCCGCCAACGTCTGGCGCGGCGTGCCTTTTGTCGCCATCACCTTGCTGGCCGGTTTGCAAACCATTTCGCCGTCTCTGTATGAGGCGGCGGCGATTGACGGCGCCAGCGCCTGTCAGCGCTTCAGGCACATCACCATGCCGCTGCTCACGCCCATGATTGCGGTGGTGATGACCTTTTCAGTGCTGTTCACCTTCACCGACTTTCAGCTGATCTACGTCATCACGCGCGGCGGCCCCTTGAACGCCACGCATTTGATGGCCACACTGTCGTTCCAGCGCGCCATCTCAGGCGGCGCTTTGGGTGAAGGCGCAGCGATTGCCATCGCCATGGTGCCGTTTCTGCTGGCCGCCATTTTGTTCAGTTATTTCGGTTTGCAACGCCGCGCCTGGCAACAAGGGGGGAGCGACGCATGAGCGCCACTGAAGAAGACGAAAGCCAGGGCATGTCCTACCTGGACACGGTGCGCAGCCGCTGGGTCACGGTCTACATCCCTCTGGCAATCTTTGTGTTCGTGCTGCTGTTCCCGTTTTACTGGATGGTCATCACCTCGGTGAAACCGAACAACGAACTGCTGTCGCGCGACGGCAACCCGTTCTGGGTGATTCAACCGACGCTCGAGCATTTCCACAAACTGCTGTTCAAAACCGCTTACCCTGAGTGGCTGTGGAACACGGTGTTCATCTCGGTCATCGCCACCGTGGTGTCGCTGGTGTGCGCGGTGCTGGCGGCCTACGCCATCGAGCGCCTGCGCTTCAAAGGTTCACGCCAGGTGGGCCTGGGTATTTTTCTGGCCTACCTGGTGCCGCCGTCTATTCTTTTCATTCCTTTGTCCACCATCGTGTTCAAGCTGGGTTTGTTTGACACGCGCTGGGCGTTGATCCTGACCTACCCGACCTTCCTGATCCCGTTTTGCACCTGGCTGCTGATGGGCTATTTCCGCTCCATCCCGTTTGAGCTGGAAGAATGCGCCTTGATTGACGGTGCGACCCGCTTTGAAATCCTGTGGAAAATCATTCTGCCGCTGTCTGTCCCCGGCCTGATTTCCGCCGGCATTTTTGCCTTCACCCTGTCGTGGAACGAATTTATTTATGCCCTCACTTTCATTTCCTCTTCCGAGGTCAAAACCGTGCCGGTTGGCGTGGTCACCGAACTGGTCGAAGGCGATGTCTACCACTGGGGTTCCTTGATGGCGGGAGCCTTGCTGGGCTCGCTGCCGGTGGCCGTGCTGTATTCGTTTTTCGTCGAGCACTACGTCTCGGGCATGACCGGGGGTGTCAAGGAATAAGATTCAAGCCTGTTTGTCACTTTTAAGGCTTTATGAATACCCCGTCACTGACCGATATGCGCAAGAACTACCAGCAGGCCGAACTGCTGGAGTCGCAAGCCGCCGCACAACCTTTGCCACAGTTCACGCTGTGGCTGAACCAGGCGCTGTCTGCGCAAATCCCTGAAGCCAACGCCATGACGCTGGCCACCGTGGCGTCCGACCTGCGACC
>SHXP01000023.1 GCA_009693225.1 Limnohabitans sp.
TGTTCAGGGCAGATGGCAACCACTGTCGCGGTTTCATGCCCAAGCCCACTGCGCCTACCCCTGCGGTGGCGGTGCAAGCTGCGCCAAGCGTCAGGAAAACCTCGCGTTATCTTTGGAAAGCTTGATTTGCGGCTGTCGAAATGCCGACTCATTAATTATTAATATCTCATATAATTAAAAATCTATATATATACAAGCGTTTAAGTACTATTAAACAAAGCCGGCACACTCATTGCTTATTGATCAGACCTTTGTTAATGGTTGATCAATGTGAACACTTCGACTTCAAACGTACTGCAAGCTGTCTGGCTGGATCCGTTCAGCCCGCTTGGTGATGAGCAGCGTGCCCAGTTGGGTGAGGCCGGCCTGGCTTTGCACACGATTTCCACCTTGGGTGACTTGACCTTGGCGCTCAGACGCGCACATGTCATGATCATTCGTTTGGGCGACAGCGCGGACTTGCTGCGTGAGGTTCAAACCTTGATCGGTCAACTCGGTTTCAATGTGCCTGTTATTTGTCGCGTCGAAAGACGCCGTATGGAAGTCACGGTCGACGCGATGCGCCACGGTGCATTGCACGTGTTGCCTGCTGACGAATGGTCAGCTGCTGCCTGGCAGTCTGCCACCCAAGGCATGCAACTGGGTGACAGCAACCAGCCAAAAAGTTTTGTGTTTGTCGACCCGGTCAGCCAACATTTGCTGGCTTTGGCGCAACGTGTGGCACAAACCGAAGTGACCGTGCTGTTGGTCGGCCCGACTGGCGCTGGCAAGGAAGTTTTGGCCCGCGTGCTGCACGAGTCTTCGCTGCGTGCTAAAGGACCTTTTGTCGCGCTCAATTGCTCGGCTTTACCTGAGCATTTGATTGAAGACATGTTGTTTGGTCATGAAAAAGGTGCATTCACTGGCGCCCACAAAGACCATAAAGGATTATTTGAGCAGGCGCAGAGCGGCACGGTGTTTTTGGATGAGATTGGCGAAATGCCCATCCATTTGCAAGCCAAGTTGCTGCGCGTGTTGCAAGAGAAAAAACTCAATCGCTTGGGTGGCGAAACCGCCATCGATTTGGATGTGCGCGTGATTGCAGCCACCAACAAGGATTTGCGCCAAGCCATTGAAGCGCGTGAATTCCGCGAAGACTTGTATTTCCGTATCAGCACATTCCGATTGCGTATCCAGCCTTTGTGCGAACGCCCAGGCGACATCCTCCCTTTGGCCATGCAGGCTTTGAACAGATTGGCCAAAGACAGCGTGCCTTTGAGCTTGAGTATAGAAGCTCAACTGATGCTGCAGCAATACCCGTGGCCAGGCAATGTGCGCGAACTTGAAAACGTGATTCAGCGTGCCGTGGTGTTGTGCCGTGGACGTGTGGTCACGCCAGCGCATTTAATGTTTGATGAAACACAGCCCATGTCGCTGCAACCCGCCGTCGACACACACACCATACAAGCGGTGTATGTGGCGGAACCGGTCACGCCGTCGCCCGACAGTTTCAGGGTGCCCAACAGCTCAGATGACATGAAGACCACCGCCCCCGAAGACCTGATGTCAGCGGTCAAGGCCAGCGAGCACCAAGTGATTCTGGCGGCGATTCAAGCCACCGAAAGCCGTGTCGAGGCCGCGAAAAAACTTGGCATCAGTCCGCGCACTTTACGCTACAAGTTGGCCCAGCTGCGTGAACGCGGCATGGACCTGGCAGTAGCCGCTTAAGTCGGGAGCAGCAGCCATGATTGACAGCATCTCAGCAAACAGCGTGAACTCCATGATGGAGACGATTCGCGCCTACCAGAACAAGGCAGCCGGTGGTATTGACCAGATCAATATCAAGCCGCCGCAGGTGCAGGATATTCAGGCGCCGAAAACGGAGCTGCCGAATTTCACCGAGTCGGTCAAAAACCTGCTCGACAAAGTCAATGAAACGCAGGTCAAGTCCAGCAACTTGCAGGAAGCATACCAACGAGGCGAAGACATACCCCTGACCGACGTGGTGCTGGGTATGCAGAAATCCTCCCTGGCGTTTGAAGCGACCTTGCAGGTGCGCAACAAAGTATTGAGGGCTTATGAAGAAATCATGAACATGCCGGTCTAAACTGAGAGAACAACATGGCTACCGCAAGTGCAACACTCAATTCCCCTGTAGGCACCAGCAATAACGCGCTGACCACCGATGCTGACAATGGCGCGCGCAGCAGTAACGCCATGGTCGCCAGCGGCACGCCTGTGCGCAGCGGCGACCTGGCACGTTCAATCACCGGTTCGGCGCTGACCGACCCGATGGGCATGATCCGCGACCTGGTGCGCCAGCCCTCTGTGCGTAAAGTGCTGCCTATCGCCGTCATCCTGATGGTGGTCGCGGCTTTCGGTCTGGCCTCCATGTCGATGAAAACGCCGTCGATGCGGCCTTTGACCATGATGCTGCCCGAGACCGACAAGCAACTCGCCATGGAAACTTTGAAGACCGCCAATTTCAAACCCGAGATTGACAACAATACCGGTCAAATCATGGTGCCGGCGGACAAATACCAGGAAGCGCGCATGCTGTTGTCTTCCAAAGGATTGCCGCGCACCGAAGTGCAGGGCATGGACACTTTAAAAGACATGCCGGCCATGACCACCAGCCAGTTCATGGAGCAGGTCCGCTACAACAACGCCATGGAGCAGGAACTGGCGAAAACCATTTCGCAAATTGCCGGTATACGCAGCGCCCGTGTGCACCTGGCTGCACCCAAGCAAAGCGTGTTTGTGCGCGACCGTGTACCAACCAAGGCCTCGGTCATCATTAACCGTGCCCCCGGCAAGGAAGTGTCGTCGGCCAATGTGCTGGCCATTATTTCGCTGGTGGCCTCCAGCGTGCCTTACCTGGCCCCAGAAAATGTCTCGGTGGTCGACAACTTCGGCTCCTTGATGAATGAGATGCTGGGCCCGCAACCGCTGGGCCTGACCGGTGCCGAGTTGTTGCAAAAGCAGCAGATGGAAGACTTGTACCGCACCCGTTTGATTCAATTGCTCGCACCCATCGTCGGCGCCGAAAACGTGTCTGCCCAGGTCAGCCTGCAACTCGATTTCACGCAGGAAGAAATCACCACCGAAGACTTTGACCAGCGCGACAAGGGGCCCAAGACGCGTTCCGAGTTGTATGTGGAAGACCGCAATACATTCAAGGACGCGATCGGCATACCCGGCTCGCTCACCAATACCCCGCCCAACCCGCCGATCAACCCGGCTTCGTCTGAAGCCACGCCCGCCGACCCGAACAAAGGCGTCAGCGAAAAAGGTGTGCAGGTCGTGGCGCGCAGCACCAAAAACTATGAACTCGACCGTTCGGTGCGCCATACCAAGAGCGCCATGGGCAATATTTCCAAGCTCGGCGTCGGTGTGCTGATCAACGAACGCCCGATTCCCCCCGGCATGAAGGTGGAGAAGCCGGCTGACGGCTCGCCGCCGACGACGACCATTCCCTATACCCAGGAGGAACTCGACCGCCTGAACCAGCTGGTGCGCGGTGCGGTCGGTTTCAATGACAAACGCGGTGATGTAGTGACTGTGGTGGCCACACGTTTTGAGCCGCCGGTCGACCCCAACGTCGTGTCCTGGTACAAGGACGAGTCGCTGGCCTCGCTGGCCAACAGCGGTGTGATCGCCTTGTTGTTCCTGTTGTTCCTGATGGCTGTGGTGCGCCCCATGATCAAGAGGCTGATCAAGCCCGAAGTCGATCCCGCTGCGATTGCCGCTGCCGCCATGGCTGCAGCTGCTGCCGAAGCCGCCAGCGCAGAAAAAACCCGTACCGAGCGCATCGCTGCCGCAGAGGCCGAAGCCGCAGCCAGAGTGGTGGCAGAACGTGCCGCCCGCGAAGAAGCCGAGGAAAAAGGGCGCAAAGAAGCCGAGGCCAAAGCCGAGGCCGAGCGCCAGGTCGTCGAAGCCGATGCCAAAGAAGCCGAAATGGCTGAACAAGCCGCCGCCGCAGAAGCCGCCCGTATGGCTGAAGAGGAAGCTGCCCGCGAAGCCGAGCGTGTGGCTGCACTCGAGTTGCAGGCCGAAGGCGGCGGTGAAGACATGGAATTGGAAGAAGGCGAATCGCTCGACGACCTCAAGGCACGCATGGGTAAACTCAAACCCAAGAAGCAGAGCATACCTTCTGATTTGCTCAATAATGCGAACTCGTACGATGACAAGGTTGCCCTGATCCGGATGATCGTGGCTGACAACTCAGGCCTTGTGGCCAGTGTCATGCGCAACATGATCCAACCCTGATCTGGCAACAAGCTACCAAGGATGACACATGGCTGTAGATACTATTCAATGGACCCCGGAGCTTCGCGCCGAGATGGGGGCGATGACATCGACCCAGCGTGCCGCTGTGTTGATGCTGCTGCTGGGAGAAGAGCAGGCTGCTGAAATTGTGAAATACCTCAGTCCCAAGGAAGTGCAGGCCTTGGGTGCCGCCATGGTGCAGGCTTCTTCGCTGTCGCAAGGCGCAGTGAATGTGGTGCTCGACCAGTTTGTCGACATGCTAAAAAAACAAAACAGCGTCGGACTCGGCGGCTCGGACTATGTGGACCGTGTGATGCGCCTGGCGCTCGGTGAAGACAAGGCCAACTCGGTACTCAACCGCATCATGCCGGGACAAGGGACCAAAGGCCTGGATATTCTTTCCTGGATGGACCCCCGTTCTATTGCCGAAATGATCCGTACCGAACACCCCCAGGTGATTGCCATCATTTTGTCGATTTTGGAAACCAACGTGGCAGCCGACGTGCTGGTCTATCTACCGCCTGAAGTGCGCCCCGAGGCGATACAGCGCGTGGCCGCCATGGACACGGTGCAGCCCTCGGCCATGGCCGAGCTCGAACAAATCATGAAGCAGCAGTTCGCCAAGAGTTCCTCGTCCAAGTCGTCAAGCTTCGGCGGTATCAAAGCGGCGGCCGATATCATGAACAAAACCAAGACCGACATGGAGCGCTCCATCATGGACGGTCTGGAAGAACTTGATGCCGATTTGATGTTGAAGATTCAGGACATGATGTTCACCTTCGACAATCTGGCGTCTGTGGATAACAAGGGAATTCAGGTGCTAATGCGCAACGTCGAGCCCGACCAGTTGATGGTCGCACTCAAAGGCGCACCCGACGAAGTGCTGGCACGTTTTCTGGACAACATGTCCGAGCGTGCGCGCGGCATGTTCAAGGACGACATGGATGCGCGCGGCCCGGTGCGTGTCGCCGACGTCGAAGATTCACAAAAGAAAATCATGCGTCTGGCACGCAAGCTGTCGGACACCGGCGAACTGATCCTGGGCGGGGCAGACTTTGTTTAACCCGGATCCTCTTAAACCGCCGCCGCGTCACTGGCTGGACGATACCTGGCTGAATACCTCGTCGCCTGCGCTGAAAACATTCGGCGAATTCGACTGGGCCAAGGTACCCAAGCTGGATTACGCCACGACCAGATTCCGCCAGCTGGCCACACCCGGGAAGGCCACGGTGCTGGACGATGACAGCGGCTTTGTGCTGGAGACATTCGGCCGCAAACCCGCTTACAAACTCGATGGCAGCAGCGGTAAACCAGCAGCCGATTCGCTGTATCCGTCTTTGCCTGATGAAGAGATGTTGGCGGCAGACGACAGAGAACTGCAACAGCAGGAACTGGCGCAGCAGCAGGCTGAGCAGGCCCGCTTGCAGGCACAGGCGCAGGCTGAGCGCGAACAACAACGCCGACTCGAACGCGAGGTCTTCGGACCCGATTGCATGTGGCGTTGCCAGAATGAGCATGCGCTGGACGTGTTACCGCTGGGCGATGACGCACCGGTGCTGGACCCGGCTGCACTGGCTGCTGCCCGAGATGAAGCTTATGCAATCGGTCAGGCCCACGGTATTCAATCAGGTATGCAACAAGGGCTGGAACAGGGCATTGCCCGGGGACAGACCGAAGGACACGAACAAGGCATGGCACAAGCACGCGCCGAAGCCGAAGAAAAATTACAACAGGCACTCGAGGCACAGAAAACCGAACTCAGCAGCAGCGTGCAGGAACAATTGCAGTTGCTGCAGCAACTCAACGATAAATTCACTGCATTCAGCAGCGATCCCCAGGCCTTGTACGAGCCGGTCAAGCGGCTGGCCCTGCACATCAGCGAACAACTGGTGCTGGCCGAGCTGACCTTGTCAGGCCAGGCCATCGAACGGCTGGTGCAGCGCTGTCTGTATGAGATTGACATGCACGGCCAGCCGGCCATCACGGTTGAACTCAATCCGCAGGACAAGGCCCGGCTGGAGGACATCGGCGGTGATGTGATCAAACAATTGCAATTGCAGGCGGTACCCGACCTGCACCCCGGCAGCGTGCGTCTGTTGGTCAACGACAGCCAGATCGAAGACTTGATCGAACACCGGTTACAGGCCATGGCCAACCGCTTGCTGAACCAACCCGAGCAATGGCGCGAGCAGTCGGCGTTTTTCCGCCAGCCGCTGGCGCAGCTCGACGGGCAGGTGGAAGATATACCGCCGCGCGTCGCCTTTGACACAGTATTGCCGGATGAACCCCCGTTTGAGGACGACCATGCTTGATTTCATCAATATCGCTTTGCGCGCCGTCATGTGCGTGGTGTTCATCGGTTTTGTGGTTCGCCCCATGCTGATGTCCATGGTCAGGCGCGAGCCCAATATCCTGGAATTGGAGGAAATGGCCCAGCTGGCGGTCAACTCTGCGTTCAAAGAGAAGTTCGACGGTTTTTATGTGCAGCGTACGGTTGCGCAACTTGAGGCGCCCAAAACCCGGGCCCCGGCTGAAGGCGAACCTTCAGGCTCCGGCATGGATGCCGCGCAGGCAGCACCCGAACCCGTGCCTTTGACGGAAGAAGAACTGGCTGCCCTGGAGGCCAACAAAGCCTATTTGGATGAATTGATCAAAGGCCACGAAGAAGAATTGGCACGCCGCGCTGAACTTGCTGCCGCCGAGGCCGAGCGTCTGGCGCAACTGGCAGTGGCCCAGCAGTCTGCTGACAGTAACAACGAAGCAGAGGACGACGATGCAGGCGCTTCATTGGAAAAAATGCGCCTGAGCATGAAGAAAGAAAAGAAAAAGCCCGCCATCCCCGCCGAACTGCTGGCCGGCAACAGCTACGAAGACAAGCTCATGGTGGTGCGTTATGTGGCCGAGCAGGAACAAAACCGTGTCGCCAATGCCATCCGTTCCATGATCAAGATCGGGCCCTGAGTGATGATGGATTTCGCCGCTGACATAGACGCAGTGTTGCCGCAATTACGCACGCCCCAGCCCCTACGCAGCGGCACGCTGGTGCGCCTGGTCGGTATGACGCTGGAAGCGCGCGGCGTGATGGCACCGCTGGGTGCGTGTTGCGAAGTGGTCGGCCGTCACGGCCACCGCGTCGAAGCCGAGGTGGTCGGCTTCAGCGACAAAATCTTATTTTTGATGCCGTTCAGCGAACCCGCCGGTGTCGGCCCGGGCGACATTGTGCGCGTCATCAGCAATTCATCGCTGGTCAGCCTCGGCCCGGAGTTACTTGGGCGCGTCATTGACGGCCGCTGTCAACCGCTGGACGGCAAGCCGCCGCCCGAATGCAAGGAATTGCTCAGCCTGCTGGGCCGGCCCATCAACCCGATGGAGCGCGGATCGATCAACAAAATTCTGGATGTCGGCGTCAAGGCCATCAACGGCGTGCTGACACTGGGACGCGGTCAGCGTCTGGGACTGATCTCCGGTTCCGGCGTCGGCAAAAGTGTGTTGCTCGGCATGTTGACGCGCTTTACCAAAACCGACGTGGTCGTCATCGGTTTGATCGGCGAGCGCGGCCGCGAGGTGCAGGCGTTCATCCAGGAGTCACTCGGCGAAGAAGGACTGGCCAAATCGGTGGTCGTCGCCGCACCTGCCAATGTGTCGCCGGTGCTGCGTTTGAAAGCCACGCATCTGACCCATGTGATCGCCGAATATTTCCGCGACAAAGGCATGGATGTGCTGATGCTGTGCGACAGCTTGACCCGCGTGGCGCATGCGCAGCGCGAGATCGGTCTGGCCATCGGCGAGCCGCCGACGGCCAAGGGCTATCCGCCGTCGGTGTTCGGTCTGCTGCCCAATCTGATTGAACGCGGCGGTGTCGGCAGACACGGCCATGGTTCCATCACTGCCATCTACACCGTATTGGCCGAAGGCGATGACGCCGCCGACCCGATCGTCGACATCGCCCGCGCCTCGCTCGACGGGCAGGTGATGTTGTCGCGCAAACTGGCTGACTCGGCGCATTACCCTGCCATCGATCTGACTGGCTCCATTTCGCGTTTGATGCAATCGCTGCTCAGCAGCGAGGATTTGAAGTCTGCCAACAAGCTGCGCCGCTTGTGGTCCATCTACCAGCAAAACGTTGATCTGGTGCAGGTGGGGGCTTACGAACACGGCTCTAACCCGGAGCTTGACGAAGCCATCAGGCTGAATGATCGCATTATGGCCTTTTTGCGCCAGGACATGCACATCAGCCAGGACTATGACAGCACGCGTTTGCAATTGCGCGAATTACTGAACCAACACTGAAAGCCATTGACCCATGAAGCCCCGGAGTTGCTGGTCTGTGCTGGCGAAAAAAGCCAGGGACGAAGAAGAAAACGCGCAAACCGCAGCCGCCAAAGCACGCAACAAAGTGCTTGAACAGCAGCAAAGCCGCAAGCGCATGGACGCTTTGTTGCAGGACTACAAGCAGCGCGCGCTTGAATCACAGGCCAGGTTGCAATCCATGTCTCAAACCACCAACATCCGCCAGTTTCTGTTGCAGCTGCAAAGCCTGGTCAACCGGATAGATGAGGATTTGCGCATCGCCTTGCGTGATTTTGATCAGTCCAAGATGGTATTGTTGCAAGCTACGCACCAGCGTATGAAGATGGAAACCATGCAGGAAAAAGATTTGCAGGCGGTGCAAACCTGGGAGCGCAAACGTGACCAGAAGGAAATGGACACACTGGGGCTGACGCTCTATAACCTCAAGGCCTGACCCAGGCTGCTTGCAGCCAGTGCCAGTAATGCGGTCTGAATGCCCAGGGCAGCATGCTTGTCTGCGTTCCCGGGGGGAACACAGTGCGGGTGGCATGGTCATGCCACACGCCTTTGGCGTTCAAGCGGCTGAGCAATTGTTGAACTGCGACCTCGTGCAAACACACTTGTTCTTGTATGCGCACTTTCGCAGTCTCTTCGGGCTCGTCGTCCAGACGCGTCCAGCGCACGGTGTCATAAGCCGGCAGCCCCATGTCGCTGTCCACCGGACCTGAGTACACATCGTGCAGACTGCCCCAGCTGCGCCTGGCCAGCAGGTGTTTCAATTGACCGAGTTGCCTCTCGGCAATATCCTCGTCGCCCAGCCTGAAGCTGACCTGACCCAGCACATTGTCAAACCACAGACAGGCATCCGGGTGTTGGTTCAGCAGCCCCGGCAGACCGACGATTGCGTCCTGCCGGCGGTAGTGCAGTTGCACGCCTTGGGCCTTGAGCGCACGACCGTGCCGCAAACCGAAGAGCAAGGGCACCAGCGGATCGATGTCGTAAATATCGATGCGCTCGAAACGCGCCAGCCACGGCGTGGGCAACATCCAGCCGGCACTGCAACCGATCAGCAGCAAATGTTTTTGCGCGGGTTGAATGCCCGCCAGAAGGGCGGCGATCAACCCGCGCGTTGGCAGCCACCGTTGTAAAGAACGAACCGCGTGCACATGCCAGTTCAGCCCGCCGGTGTCGCCGGCATTGGCCAGGTCTTTGAGCCAGTTGGCCGCGTCGGCTTTGAGCTGATGTTTATTTCTCACAGACATGCCGCATGATGCTGACCCAGTCAGCGGCGTAAACCGCCTGCCCGATGACACACAAGCCGGCCAAAGCCATACTTTTGAAAGATTTGCGCAATTTTTTCAATCTGACTCTCGCAGGATAGATAATGCATACCATGCCAAACCATGACTGGGCTCAGTATTCTCTCAGTATGACATTCGTCTTGTTGCTGTTGGCGGCGGCTTTGTGGTGGCTGTCGCGTCGCAACAAGGGCTTTCTCCTCCCTGCGACACAACGGCGTATCCAAATTTTAGAGGCCTATCCCATGGGCTTGCGCCATAAATTGCTGCTGCTGCAGGTCGATCAGCAAAGACTGCTGCTGGCGGTCAACAACAACGATATCCAAATCCTGCTTACCTGGCCTGCAGAACCCGCCGCCCCTACCCAATCAGGTGTCAGTGATGCGCATTAAACAGTTACTCCTGCCATTCGCTTTGTTATGCATGCTTTGGTTGCCTTATCTGGCATCTGCCCAGGGCCTGCCGCTGATCAACGTGAATGCAGGCAAGGGCGGGCAGCAATACAGCCTGACCTTGCAACTGCTGGGATTGATGACGCTTTTGACCGTGTTGCCGTCTCTGCTGTTGATGATGACCTCGTTCGTGCGCATCATCATCGTGCTGTCTATTCTTCGTCAGGCGCTGGGTACGGCGCAAACCCCGCCGAACACGGTGCTGGTCGGGCTGGCGCTGTTTCTGACCTTTTTCATCATGACCCCGGTGTTCGACGACGTCTACGCCAATGCCATCGCCCCCTATATGAACGGCACGCTGCCGTTTGAGAAGGCGCTGGCCAAGGCCGAAGTGCCGGTGCGTGACTTCATGACCTTGCAGACGCGCGAGGACGATATCGCCATGTTCATGCAGATCGCGCAGCGCAAGGAAGTCGCCAGCGCCGCCGAGGTGCCTTTCACCACCCTGGTGCCCGCGTTTCTAACCTCCGAGCTCAAAAGCGCTTTCATGATCGGCTTCATGATTTACATCCCCTTTGTGGTGATCGATTTGATCGTCGCCAGCGTGCTGATGTCCATGGGCATGATGATGCTGTCGCCCATGATCATCTCCATGCCTTTCAAGCTGATGCTGTTTGTGCTGGTCGACGGCTGGACCCTGGTCATGGGTTCGCTGGCCTCAAGTTTTATTCTCAAATAAGGACACGACATGGATACAGCGATGGTGGTCGATCTGGGCAGACAGGCTTTGTGGATGACGATGATTGTGTCGGCCCCTATGTTGCTGGTTGGTCTGCTGGTCGGGGTGATCATCGGTGTGTTTCAGGCGGCCACCTCGATCAACGAGCAGACGTTGAGCTTCATCCCCAAGCTGTTGTCGATTGGCCTGACCGTGGCGGTGTTCGGCGGCTGGATGATCAACTCGCTGGTGGACTACACCAAGGTCTTGTACGGCCGCATCCCCGCTTTATTCGGTTGATCCGCGCATGAACATAGACATGGTCAATCTGGTCGATAAGTTTTATGCCTTGCTCTGGCCGATGTTGCGCATTTCCGCGTTTTTGATGTTCTCGTCCATTTTCTCCATCCGGGCCGTCAGCCTGCGCATACGCGTGACGCTGTCGCTGGTGCTGACGGTTTTCCTGTCCATGCAAATGGACATACCGCGCATTGACCCGGTGACCGCACAGGGTTTGAAGGAAATCTTCAATCAGGTGTTTATCGGTTTTTCCATGGCCATGATCATGCAACTGGCCACCGCCGGCATTGTCACCGCCGGACAGGCGGTGTCAGGTTCTATGGGTTTGTCGATGGCCAACATGATTGATCCGACCATGGGCAGTGTGCCGGTGGTGTCTCAGTTTTTCAATATCCTGGGCACCCTGGTGTTTTTGTCTATCGGCGGGCACCTGATTGTGTTCGGGCTGTTGCTCGAATCGTTCACACTGTTTCCCATCGGCAAAACACTGATATCGCAGGACCTGCTGGGCAAGATGACGGCCTGGGGCGCCATGATGTTTGTATCGGCGCTACTGATTTCGCTGCCGGTGGTCATCACCTTGTTGTTTGTGAATATCGGCGTCGGTTTCATCACGCGCGCTGCGCCAAGCTTGAATATTTTCTCGGTCGGCTTACCAGTGATTCTGCTGGCCGGTTTCGTGGTGCTGTGGCTGGCGATACCGAGTATCGTCAACCGCATCAGCTGGTTATGGGTGCAGACATTCGGGCAGATGCGCGGCATGCTGCTGGGAGGCTAGACCATGGCTGACGACTCCGCTGAACGGACCGAAGAACCGACCGCGCAACGCTTGAGTAAGGCGCGCGAGGAAGGGCAGCTGGCCCGCTCGATAGAACTGCCGACAGCAGCGGTCATGATCACCGCCACCTTGTTTTTCAGTCTGTCGGGTAGCTATATTTTCCACCGTCTGGGCATGTTGTTCACGTCTCAGTTGCAGTTCGACCGCAAGGTGATGGACAAGGCTGAACTGCTGCCGGCTATTTTTTTGCAATCAATTGTTGACGGCTATGTGTTGATCCTGCCGGTCATGACACTGCTGATGGTGGTCGCTGTGTTGTCAACAGTGCTCAGCGGCGGGCTGGTTTTTTCACTCGGCATGGTCGCGCCCAAATTCAGCAAGCTCGACCCCTTTGCCGGACTCGCACGGATATTCGGCACCAAGGCTTTGATCGACCTGGCCAAGGCCGTGATCAAGTTTTTGCTGATCACGCTCATACTGTGGGGCTGTGTCACCAACAATATTGAAGACCTGGTGACCATCAATCGCTTGGACCTGGGCACCGCAGTTCATCACGCGGGCAATATGATTCTGGATGCGTGTTTCTGGATGAGTATGGGACTGTTGCTGATCGCCCTGGCCGATGTGCCTTTGCAGCATTACCAGACCAACAAGCGCCTGAAGATGACCCGCCAGGAAATCAAGGACGAGATGAAAAACTCCGAGGGCCGGCCCGAGGTCAAGGCCACCATCCGTCGTCGTCAGCGCGAGATGGCCAACAACCGCATGATGGACAAGGTCAAGGATGCAGATGTGGTCATCACCAACCCGCAGCATTTCGCCGTCGCGCTCAGTTATGACCCTGATTCAGATGGTGCGCCTATCCTGGTGGCCAAGGGTACCGATGAACTCGCCCAGCGTATACGCGAAGAAGCCAAGAAGGCCGGGGTGTATTTGTTTGAAGCGCCTGAACTTGCACGGGCCCTGTACTTCACCACCAAACTTGACGATTCGATTCACGAAGGTCTCTATCACGCAGTGGCTCAGGTGATTGCTTACGTGTTCAGTTTGAACCAGTCGTATGGCGGCGGCGAGGCCATGGTCAAACCGACGCTGCGCTTGCCCGACAATATGCGTTATGACGAAAACGGTTTTCTATTTCAGTGATGACACCTATAAAGCGGCCCGAGCATGAGTGACTTCTACCAAAGCCCTGCCGACAAACTGCGCTTTGAAATACTGCTGAAGTCATTGCGCGTAGGGCGTTTGAACCTGGCCATCCTGGGCGACGATGAAATGGCCCTGGCGCATTACGGGCGCCGCATCTTTCAGCATTTGCGCGAGCAGGGTGAAGCCCATG
This sequence comes from Limnohabitans sp., assembly GCA_009693225.1. Lineage (GTDB taxonomy): Bacteria > Pseudomonadota > Gammaproteobacteria > Burkholderiales > Burkholderiaceae_C > Limnohabitans. The sequence continues at coordinate 13,364 of SHXP01000023.1, forward strand.
TCGAGCTGTGGACCTCGGCCGACTCGGACCGGCTGGTAGACCGTTTCAATGAAATTCTTTCAACGCTGACCCTGGACCAGGCGCTGGACAAATCCAACAAAGCCAGCCCCAAGCGTTTCATGATTTTTCCCGATACCCAGGGCATACAGGACTTCGAGTTGCAACTGCTGGCGCGGCTGGTCAACGGTTTTCCGGCCAGCAACATCAATGTGATTCTGCTGGTCAACAGCCAGAGCGTCTATGACAAAAAATTGTCGGCCTTCGGCAAAAACCTGCTGCAATGGGTGCTGGAGTCCAAGGACCCGGCACCCAGCAAGCCGCAGCGACTGGAAACACTGGGCGACTGGCCGGGTGCCCGGCAAGTGCCGTCTGACAGGAAAGACGATCAGCGTGCGCCGCCGCCCCTGCCGCCGGTGCCTCCCCCGCCGCTGGACCTCAATGATGTGCGTCCGGGCAGCAGCACCGGGCCCTTCACGCAGCGCGAACCTGTGATGGGCGAGCCGGTGGACCCGCTCAAGGCCTTGCCCACGGGGGAAGAGCTGGCCAAATCCTGGGAAGCCGACCGTCAGCCGGTGCGCCGCAGCGGACAAGTGGCGGCTTTTTTTTTGTTGGCGTTGTTGCTCAGCCTGGGTATTTCCGGTTTTGTCTACAAAGACCGGTTGCAAAAAGAGTGGGTCAATCTGCAAGCCTATTTGAACGGGGTTAAACCCCAGCCCCCAGAGCCCCCCAAACCGACGACGACGACTGTCTCCATGTCGTCGAGCACCACGCCGGCGGTCAAGCTGGCCGAAGCGCTCAGCCCGGGTAAGGAGGAACTGGTGACGCCGGGCACGGCAGACAAAGCCACGGCCACGCCTGCGGCCATCGATGCGTCCAGGCCCGCCGACGCAGCAAAATTCGAGGCAGACAAGGTCAAAGCCCCGGAACCTGCCAAAGCCACCGAGCCTGCGAAACCTGCCGAGGCTGCTAAAGTCGCCGACCCCGCCAAAACCTCGCCCAAGCCGGCACCGGAACCGGTCAAACCTGTCCCAGCTGCTGCCAAGCCCGAACCGGCCAAACCGGTGCCTGTGCCCGATAAAGCGCAAGCGCCCAAGCCTGTTGCCGATCCGCCTAAACCTGAACCGGCCAAACCACCGCCCCAGGCATCCGACAAACCGCTGGACAAGGCTACCCAGCCCGACAGTGCGGCCTGGGTCGAGTCCATGGACCCGAACGCCTGGGTGATGCAACACGGCGCCTTTGACAGTTTGTCCGAAGCGCGCGCTTTCCAGTCCAGCGCGCTGGGCTACAAAGCCGGCCAGGTTTTGTTCACACAGCGCAAGGGTAGCAAACCCTATTACATTCTGATCACCGGGCCTTACGCGGAAAAAGCCCAGGCCGAAGCCTTGATGAAGCAAAACCCGCCGTCGGCCAAAGCCTGGTTGCGCACGGCCAAATCTTTGAAGGCGCAATTTCAGGACTGAGAAGACAGATATTTATCAAGTTGTTGGTTTCATGGTCGAATTACAAACAGGGAGTACACAATGAGCGAGAAACCCGCAATTTATGATGAACCTCTGCCTGCCGGCGAGCTGGTAGCCGCAGGCACTGCACCTGTCACCACGCCTGACCCGGGTTCACAGCCGCATGCATCAACGCCGCAAGAACAGCCGCCCGGTCATACCGGTCTGCAATCGCAATTACCCGAGGCGCATCTAGACAAGGCTGTCAGCAGTTATGGTCATACCGATCCTGCCAGCCTGGCGGCTGGCATCAGCTTGGATCTTCATGACCCCGACCTCAAAGAGGCAGACAAGGACGCTCTTAACCAGCCGATCTGGAGCCAGTCCGGCACAGCTGCGGCCGCCGCCGATGCTTCACCTGCCCCGGAAACGGCTGCATCGCCGTGGTCGCAAATGCCCCCTGTGCTGGCGCACCCGGCTCAAGTTGGTCTGACTTCCGCCGATCAATGGGAAGAGCAAATACAACCGCGCTTACAGAAATTGTATGAAGACAACGCCCAGGTGCATGCGCTACTGGATGTGTTGGAACGCCAGAAACCGAAAAAATAGACTTCCTGAGGATAAGCAACATGGCGCAAGATTCGACAAAAGCAGAAGCAGCCGCTGACGACAGCGACTTTCTGCCCGATATGCCGGTTGAATCGGAGGAAGACGCTTCCGCCGGCACACTGGCCATCGGTCTGGAGGTTCTGGAGGCGCAGGCATTGGACGGCACTGAGGGTGTGCGTCAAATTGAAGAGCTGACCGGTGTCGTGCTCAGTTCCGCCGAGGTCTCGACACGCTCCGCGGAAGTCGCTGCCAACGTCAGCCATGAAATGCGCGCGGTCATGAAGACCGTCAACGAGATGTCTTCAAAAAACATCCTGCATTCGCGCATCATTCTGATTGGTCTGCTGAGTTTTCTGGTGATTGCCGTCGGCACGTTTTTCGCCATCTCCACCCGCTTGCAACAAAACATCCGCCAGCTCGACAGCCTGTCGCTGGCGGTCGGCAAACGCGTGGTCGAACTCGATGCAACGCTGGCAACTTTCGGCGACGCCACCCGCGGCCTGGGCGACACGACTGAAAAACTCGACAGCATGGAAGAGCGGCAGATCAAGCTGGACGAAAAATTCCAGGAAAAAATGGACGCGCTTGACAAAGTCTTCGTGAAAATGCCCGACCAGATCGCCGGACAGGTGAACGGCTTGACCGATAAAAACTTGGACGCCAAGCTCAAGGATTTGCAGAAAAACATACAGGCGCTGGACGCCAAGGTTCAGGCCCTGGCCAGCAAGCCCGCGCCGCCGCCGGCCCAGCCTGTGGTGAACAACCAGAAGGAAGTGATCGCGGAAATCCAGAAGCTGAAAAAAGACCTGGAAGCGGCCAATGCAGCAGCGACTGTCGCGGCCGTCAAGGCTGCTGTCAAAGAGCGCGAGCGTGAAAAACCGCTGGACAAACCGCTGATCATGCCGGCGCCTCCAGCCCCGGCACCCAAGCCGCCAGTGATCAACAAGGCT
>SHXP01000024.1 GCA_009693225.1 Limnohabitans sp.
TACCGCAAGACTCGCTACCGTGGCTTGGCAAAGAACACCGCGCAACTCATCACGCTGTTTGCACTGAGCAATTTGTGGATGGTGAGGAAACGAATCCTGGTCGCCAATGGGTGAGTGCGACCAAAACAGGGGTAAAGCCCTCAGTGAGGGGAGAAATCGCTTGAAAATGCTCAAAAAGAGAGTGATTTTGCGATCGGATCATGGCAAATTTCACATGGTGAAGATTTGCTATCCAAAAACTTTTTTAAACAGGGTTTTTCAGACCATCCCTAACGTGTTCATGCTTTATGGCCCCAATACCAATCTTGGACACAATTCCAGTGTTTACGTGATTGAAAGTCAAATCTCACATGTGATGAATTGCCTCAAACAAATGCAGCTGAGCAACGCCAGGGAAATTGAGGTCAAGGCCGGTATCTACGACGCTTTCACCGCGAAAGTTCAAAACAGTCTTGCAAGAACGGTTTGGACCGGATGCTCAAGCTGGTATGTGGATGCACGCGGCCACAACAGCACCAATTGGCCTGGTTTCACCTTCACCTATCGCTGGCTGACCAGGCACATTGATATGGATGTGTATAGCTTCAAACCCGCCAAAACCATGTCTACTGTGAGTTCATCATAAGATTTCAAGACACAAGACACACGACACACTGCTCTCACTTATTTTTTCTGCGGCGGCACATCCGTACAACTGCCGTGCGCCACTTCCGCCGCCATTCCTATGCTTTCGCCCAGCGTGGGGTGCGGGTGAATCGTCTTGCCGATGTCCACTGCGTCAGCGCCCATCTCTATCGCCAGTCCAATCTCGCCGATCATGTCACCAGCGTGGGTGCCCACGATGCCGCCGCCCAATATCTTGCCATGGCCGTGCGCTTCAGGTGAATCGTCAAACAGAAGTTTGGTGAAACCTTCGTCGCGCCCGTTGGCAATCGCGCGGCCAGAAGCCGCCCAGGGGAAGATACCTTTTTTCACTTTGATACCTTGCGCCTTGGCCTGGTCCTCGGTCAGGCCCACCCAGGCCACCTCGGGGTCGGTGTAGGCCACACTAGGAATGACGCGGGCATTGAATGCAGCGCTGGCCAGTTCATGGTTCCCCTGCAATTCACCGGCGATGACTTCGGCCGCCACATGCGCTTCGTGCACCGCCCTGTGTGCCAGCATGGGTTGTCCCACGATGTCGCCGATGGCGAAGATGTGCGGCACGTTGGTGCGCATCTGAATGTCCACGTTGATGAAACCGCGATCGCTCACGTCCACACCGGCTTTATCAGCGGCGATTTTTTTGCCGTTGGGAGTGCGACCGACGGCTTGCAAGACCAGGTCGTACAGCTGAGGCGCGGGCGCGCCCTCGCCTTCAAACGTCACCTCAATGCCTTTGACCATGGCGAGGGCTGACACGGTTTTGGTTTTCAGCATGATGTTGTCAAAGCGCGGTGCGTTCATTTTTTGCCAGACTTTGACCAGGTCGCGGTCAGCGCCTTGCATCAAACCGTCCATCATTTCCACCACGTCCAGGCGCGCGCCCAGTGAGCTGTAGACCGTGCCCATTTCCAGACCGATGATGCCGCCGCCCAGTATCAGCATGCGCTTGGGCACCTTGGCTAATTGCAACGCGCCTGTGCTGTCGACCACGCGCGGATCGTCCGGCATGAACGGCAAATGCACGGCCTGGCTGCCGGCGGCGATGATGCAGTTTTTAAAACCCACCACTGTGTTGACGCCGGTTTTTTCCTGGGCGCTGCCCGTGGTTTCTTCAACCACCAGTTGGTGGCTGCCGACAAAAGCGCCATAACCACGCAATACGGTGACCTTGCGCATCTTGGCCATGACGGCCAGACCGCCGGTCAGTTTGCCTATGACTTTTTCTTTATGACCACGAAGTGCATCGATATTCAACTTAGGCTTGCCATAGTCCACACCGAGTGCCGACAAATGGCTGACCTCGTCCATCACTGCCGCCACATGCAACAGCGCTTTGGAAGGAATGCAACCGACGTTCAAACACACGCCGCCGAGTTGCGCGTAACGCTCAACCAGCACCACGTTCAAACCGAGATCCGCTGCGCGAAATGCAGCCGAGTAACCACCCGGGCCGCCGCCCAATACCAACAGGTCGCATTGCACATCCACCGCGCCTGCGTAACTGCCGGCATGGGTTACAGCAGTTTTTGCGGGTGAGGCCGCGGCAGCAGGCGAAGCTGCAGTTGCTGAAGCAGCGGCAGGTGGTGCCACAGCGGTCGCTGCAAGCACCGGTGCAGGTACAGCGGCTGCGGCCGCAGCGGCAGTCGCACCCGCGGCTTGCACAGTCAGCACCACCGAACCCTGTTTGACCTTGTCGCCGAGTTTCACGTTCAAAGCGGTGATCACACCGGCATGCGAGCAAGGAATTTCCATCGATGCTTTGTCGCTTTCCACCGTGATCAGGCTTTGATCGACGCTGACGCTGTCGCCGACTTTCACCAGCAACTCTATGACGGCCACTTCGTCAAAGTCGCCGATGTCAGGTACTTGTATGTCAATGTGTGCCATGTCTGATCCCTGATGGACAGCGCTCGCACTGTCCGGTGTGTGTTTAAAGAAGTACCCGGCGGAAATCGGCCAGGATTTGTCCGAGGTGGGCGTTGAAGCGGGCAGCGGCCGCGCCGTCAATCACACGATGGTCCCAGGTCAGCGACAAGGGCAGCATCAGGCGCGGCACAAATTCTTTGCCGTTCCACACCGGCTCCATGGTGCTGCGGCACACGCCGAGGATGGCGACTTCGGGCGCATTGATGATGGGCGTGAAATAACGTCCGCCAATACCGCCCAGGCTGGAGATGGTGAAGGTCGCGCCCGACATTTCGCCGGGGCTCAATTTCCCTTCGCGGGCTTTTTTGGCCAACTCACCCATCTCTGCGCTGATTTGCAAGATGCCTTTTTTATCGGCGTCTTTGAGCACCGGCACCATCAGCCCGTTCGGTGTGTCTGCCGCAAAACCGATGTACCAATAGTTTTTGTAAACCAGCGCGTCACCGTCAAGCGAACTGTTGAACTGCGGGAATTTCTGCAAGGCGTTAACGCAGGCCTTGATGAGAAAGGCCAGCATGGTGACTTTGACGCCGCTCTTTTCGTTTTCCTTGTTGGTCAGTACACGCAAGGCTTCAAGCTCGGTGATGTCGGCGTCGTCATGGTTGGTCACCGCCGGAATCATCACTGCGTTGCGCAGCAGGTTGGTGCCGCTTATTTTCTGGATGCGTCCGAGTTCTTTGCGTTCAATGGGGCCGAATTTGGCGAAGTCCACTTTCGGCCAGGGAATCAGACCTAGGCCTGCACCGTCGCCGGCCGGTGCCTTGGCGGCTTGCGCTTGTGTGCGAGTTTCGCCTGCCATGACAGCGCGGCTGAAAGACTGGATATCTTCCTGGGAGATACGGCCCTTGGGTCCGCTGCCTTTGACTTCACTCAAAGGCACACCGAGTTCGCGTACGAATTTGCGCACTGATGGAGACGCGTGCGGCAAATCGCCTGACAGCGCGGCAGCGGGTTGATGTGCAGGCGCAGCAACGGCCACGGCGACAGCAGCGGGCGCAATCACCGCCGGCACGCTGACGGCAGCAAGCGGTGGCGCAGCCACAACCGCTGCACTCGCAGCAGCAGGCGGTGCAGCAGTAGCAGGTGCAGCAGCAGCGGCATCCGCTGTTTCCAACTTCATGACCAGCGAACCCCGTTCGACCTTGTCGCCGAGTTTGACCAGCATTTCCTTGACCACACCTGTGTGTGACGAAGGGATTTCCATCGAGGCCTTGTCGGACTCCACCGTGATCAGCGATTGCTCGGCGCGCACTTTGTCGCCGGCCTTGACCAGCAGTTCGATGACGGCCACTTCGTCGAAGTCGCCGATGTCGGGAATGGTGACATCAATGATTGCCATGTTCTGTGTGTCCTCTTGCTTTATGCGTTCAGCGGATTGATTTTGTCCGCTGACAGTCTGTAGTGTTGGATCGCCTTGGCCACCGTGGCGGCGGGAATGCTGCCGTCCTCGCTCAAGGCTTTCAGTGCGGCCACCACAATGTAATGCCGGTTGATTTCAAAATGCTGGCGCAGTTTGCTGCGGAAATCACTGCGCCCGAAACCGTCTGTGCCCAACACCTTGTAACTGCGACCGGCGGGAATGTAAGCACGGATCTGGTCTGCGTACGACTTCATGTAGTCGGTGGATGCGACCACCGGACCGTCGTGCGCGCCAAGTTGCTGTGCGACGAAAGACACGCGCGGTGTATCGGTCGGGTGCAGCAGGTTCCAGCGCTCCGCTTCGGCGCCGTCCCTGGCCAATTGGTTGAAACTGGGACAACTCCAGACATTGGCCGCCACGTCCCAGTCAGAAGCCAGCAGTTCACGCGCCGCCATCGATTCGCGCAATATGCTGCCTGACCCCAACAGGTTCACACGCGGAATTTTCTTCGCACCTTCAGCCGCTTGCAGCAAATACATGCCCTGGATGATCTGCGCTTCAGTACCCGGGGTCAGACCCGGCATGGCGTAGTTTTCATTCAGCAGCGTCAGGTAATAAAACACGTTTTCCTGTTTCTCCACCATGCGCTTCAAACCATGCTGCATGATGACCGCCACTTCATGCGCAAACGACGGGTCATAGCTGATACAGTTCGGGATGGTGCCTGCCAGGATGTGGCTGTGGCCGTCTTCGTGCTGCAAACCTTCGCCGTTGAGCGTGGTGCGGCCTGAAGTGCCGCCCAGCAAAAAGCCGCGCGCCTGCATATCACCCGCCGCCCAGGCCAGGTCGCCGATGCGCTGAAAGCCGAACATCGAGTAATAGACGTAGAACGGAATCATGATGCGGTTGTTGGTCGAGTACGAGGTCGCCGCAGCGATCCAGCTGCTCATACCGCCGGCTTCGTTGATGCCTTCCTGCAATATCTGTCCGGCCTTGTCTTCCTTGTAGAACATCACCTGGTCTTTGTCGACCGGCGTGTACAACTGCCCGTCGGGGTTGTAGATACCGATCTGGCGGAACAGGCCTTCCATGCCGAAAGTACGGGCTTCGTCCACCAGAATGGGAACCACACGCTTGCCCAGTGCCTGGTCGCGCAGCAATTGCGTCAGAAAACGCACATAAGCCTGGGTGGTGGAAATTTCACGGCCTTCGGCAGTGGCCTCAGTGATGGACTTGAACACATCCAGACCCGGCACAGTGAAATGCTCATCCGCCTTGGTGCGACGGTGCGGCAAATAGCCGCCCAGGGCTTGACGCCGTTCATGCAAATAACGCATTTCAGGTGTGTCATCCGCCGGTTTGTAAAACGGCAGTTTGGAGAGTTCGCTGTCGGGAACAGGGATATTGAAGCGGTCGCGAAACGCCTTGATGTCTTCATCAGTCAGTTTCTTGGTCTGGTGAACCGTGTTCTTGCCTTCGCCCGAGGTGCCCATGCCGAAACCCTTGACCGTCTTTATCAGCAGCACGGTAGGCTGGCCTTTGCGCTTGACCGCAGCAGCGTAAGCCGCATAGACCTTTTGCGGATCGTGGCCGCCGCGCCGCAGGTTCCAGATATCGTCGTCGCTCATTTTGGCGACCATGTCCAGCGTGCGCGGGTCTCGCCCGAAGAAATGTTTGCGCACATAGGCACCGTCATTGGCCTTGAAGGCCTGGTAGTCGCCGTCAACGGTTTCCATCATGATGCGGCGCAATGCACCGTCTTTGTCACGCGCAATCAGCGGGTCCCAGTTGCTGCCCCAGATCAACTTGATAACGTTCCAGCCTACGCCCCTGAACTCACTCTCAAGCTCCTGAATGATTTTGCCGTTGCCGCGCACCGGACCGTCCAGGCGCTGCAGATTGCAGTTGATGACAAAAATCAGGTTGTCGAGTTTTTCACGCGCAGCCAGCCCGATGGCGCCGAGGGACTCGACTTCGTCCATCTCTCCGTCGCCGCAAAACACCCAGACCTTGCGGTTTTCAGTATTGACGATGCCGCGTGCATGAAGGTATTTCAAAAAACGCGCTTGGTAAATCGCCATCAACGGGCCCAAGCCCATGGACACGGTGGGGAACTGCCAGAACTCGGGCATCAGCTTGGGGTGCGGGTAACTTGACAGTCCTTTGCCGTCGACTTCCTGGCGGAAGTTCAGCAATTGCTCTTCGCTCAAACGGCCTTCCAGATAGGCACGTGCATACACTCCGGGAGACACATGGCCTTGTATGTAAAGCAGGTCACCACCGTGGTGTTCGCATTCGGCATGCCAGAAATGGTTGAAGCCGGCACCGAGCATATGGGCCAGGGAAGCAAATGAACCGATGTGGCCGCCGAGGTCGCCGCCGTCGGCCGGGTTGTGCCGGTTGGCCTTGACCACCATGGCCATGGCGTTCCAGCGCATATAAGCGCGCAGGCGGTCTTCTATTTCTATATTGCCCGGACAGCGCTCTTCCTGGTCAGGTTCTATGGTGTTGACATAGCCGGTATTGGCAGAGAACGGCATATCGATGCTGTTTTCTCTGGCGTGTTCCAGCAATTGCTCCAACAGGAAATGCGCTCTTTCGAGCCCTTCGGAAGCTATGACGGCGGACAATGCGTCCATCCATTCGCGGGTCTCCTGGGAGTCGCTGTCGTTCGATGCAAACGTGTGCAGTTTGTCGGGCAATGCTGACATAGTGGTCACCTCAAAATAGCCGTGTTCCGGATCATGACAAGCTTCCGATATTTTGACACAATTTCAAATAGCGCTATAGGGTTTCATATTATAAAATTAATATGACGCATGGTCCCTCTCGCCTAAACTCGCCTTACATGAAAAGCAAATTCTTTAGCGCTCTTACCGCAAAATGGAACAGTTGGTGGAAACAGCAAAGCCCCAGCCGCCAGGACCGTTTTGCGTTAATCGCACCTATCGCAGCTGTCGGTATTTTTTTACTGACCATTGTCAGCAGCGTCGGTTACCTGCGAATTGAGGAAATGGAGCGGGAGCAGGAAAGCGTGCAACATGACCTTGAATACGCACAGCAGAAATTGCGCCTGCACTTGCTTGAGCAGCAGGAACAAATGCTGCGCCTGGCACGCGATCTGAGCAACGATAAATACACGGTCATCGAATTTGCCTCCACGGCCATGGACCTCTCCAACCAATACCCGGAAGTTACCAGCATCAACTGGGTCGATCCCTTGCGCCGTGTGCGATCGCATTACGCGTCCAGTGCAGCCGATCTGAAGGCCTTTACCCGGCAAAACAACTGGTTACAACACCCTCAGACCGAAGATTCATTTCTGTTGTCCCGGGAGATCAGACGCTCCATTTATTCCACCCCTATATTGATCAAAGCGGAAGACGGCAGCGGTTTGCAGGAAGCGCATATTCAGTTGCACATTCCCATGTTCAGTAACGATGTCTTCAAAGGCGTGGTTCTGGTTGAATATTCCTTGGACAATCTGCTGCGCTATGCCGTTCCTTCTGAAGTCACAGCCAGGCACGCTGTGTCGCTAGTGGACGCCAATAACAACCTGCTGGCCGGTCAAATCATCAAACCGCGCAGCGGCCTGTTTGATTACGCCCCCTGGGAAGCCAATGCCTATGAGTACAGCGTCCCGGTGTCCACCGTCGGCAACAGTTTGCAACTGCGGGCCCAGGCCTACCGCACCTCACAGGTACTGATCGGCAGCGGCCTGTTCTGGCTGGTGCTGTTGCTCAGCGGCATGACCACCTGGATGCTGATCGGCACATGGCGGCACACTCGCAGGCGCTTGCAGGCGCAGCAGGCACTGGTGGCCGAAACCAATTTCCGCCGCGCCATGGAGAACTCCATACTCACGGGCATGCGCGCCATGGACATGAACGGGCGTATCACCTATGTGAATGCAGCCTTTTGTCAGATGACCGGCTGGAGTGAAAAAGAACTGGTGGGATTGCGTTCCCCCTTCCCCTACTGGCCTGAGGAAGACCGGCATTTGCTCAACGCCAAGCTCGATGACCAACTGAACGGTCGGACCACCTTGAGCGGTTTTCAAATCCGCGTCAAACGAAAGAACGGCACGCTGTTTGACGCGCGCTTGTATGTCTCCCCGCTGATCGATGCGCATGGTCAGCAAACCGGCTGGATGTCCTCGATGACCGACATCACAGAACCCAACCGTATCCGTCAACAATTGTCCGCATCTTATGAACGCTTCACCACGGTGCTTGAGGCACTGGACGCTTCTGTGTCGGTGACGCCGCTGGGCAGCACAGAACTGCTGTTTGCCAACAAGCTCTACCGCCAATGGTTCGGCAACCAAAGCGAAGGCCATATGAACCTCGTGGCGCAAGCCGGCATGTCTTCGCTGGATGCTTCGACCAATGATGAGACTGTTGACGATTTTTCAGGCATGCCGGGGGTGATGCTGACCCAGGCCAAATCCGAAAACTCGGAGATTTATCTGTCCAACTTGAACAAATGGCTGGAGGTCAGGTCGCGCTACCTTAACTGGGTGGACGGCCGTCTGGCGCAAATGGTCATTTCCACTGACATCACCTCGCGCCGCCATGCCGAAGAACAGGCCGCATTGCAAGCCGAGCGCGCACAATCCGCCAGCCGTTTGATCACCATGGGTGAAATGGCTTCCAGTGTGGCCCACGAATTGAATCAACCGCTGACGGCTATTTCGAATTACTGCAACGGCATGCTCACACGTATTCAAGGCAAACAAATCACCGAAGCGGAATTGCTCAAGGCGCTTGAGAAAACCTCGCACCAGGCGCAACGCGCGGGACAAATCATCCAGCGCATCCGCAGTTTCATCCGCCGCAGCGAATCCAACCGCGTGCTAACACTGATCGCCCCCATGGTCAGCGAAGCTGTTGAACTCGCTGAACTGGAAATGCGGCGGCGTAAGGTTCGACTGAGTCTGTACGTCTCGGACCGGATCTCCAAAATACTGGTCGACCCGATATTGATTGAGCAGGTGCTAATCAATCTGCTGAAAAATGCCGCAGAAGCCATAGACCATGCCAAACGCCCCATGGACGACGGACACGTAGAACTGCAAATCGTGCCCAAGATCATCGAAGATCAGCAGGTGGTGGCGTTTTCTGTCACCGACAACGGCAACGGCATGTCTGAAGAAGTCATGGAACGTGTCTTTGAGGCTTTTTACACCACCAAGAAAGAAGGCATGGGCATAGGCCTGAACTTATGCCGTTCGATCATCGAGTCTCACCAGGGCCGGATGCAGGCGGAGAACATCTACAATGGAAATATGGTTATAGGTTGTCGATTTTCTTTCTGGTTACCCGCCAATCCTGTGATGGTCAATGTGTGACGTTTCTTATCGATAGCAATCTGGAGTGACTGATGAGTTTGATTCCTAAAAAAGGTAATGTTTACGTGGTGGATGACGATGAAGCTGTGCGTGATTCATTGCAATGGCTGCTGGAAGGCAAAGATTACCGTGTCCGCTGCTTTGATTCCGCAGAAACATTCCTCAGCCGCTATGACCCCCGTGAGGTCGCCTGCCTGCTGGTAGATATCCGTATGCCCGGTATTTCCGGCCTCGAATTACAAGATCGTCTGATAGAACGCAAATCGCCCTTGCCTATTGTTTTCATCACCGGACACGGCGATGTGCCCATGGCGGTCACCACCATGAAAAAAGGCGCCATGGATTTCATCCCCAAGCCTTTCAAGGAAGATGAACTGTTGAGCGTTGTCGAACGCATGCTGGATCAGGCGCGCGAAGCCTTTGCCGATTTCCAGCTGGCCGCCAACCGGGATGCACTCCTGAGTAAACTCACCGCCCGAGAGACCCAGGTACTTGAGCGCATCGTCGCCGGTCGCTTGAACAAACAAATCGCCGACGATTTAGGCATCAGCATCAAGACCGTCGAAGCCCACCGGGCCAATATCATGGAAAAGCTCAATGCGAAAACCGTGGCTGATCTGCTGAAAATCGCCCTTGGCCCCAACTTTAACAAATCCTGAACATATGACAGCATCCATCATTGACGGCAATGCGCTTTCTGCCCTGTTACGCCGGGAAGTCAGCGAACGGGTCAAAAACTTGCAAGCACCCGGCATCACCGCCGGTCTGGCTGTGATTCTGGTGGGCGACAACCCCGCCAGCCAGGTCTATGTGCGCAACAAGGTCAAAGCCTGCGAACAGACCGGCATCCTCTCGCTGCTGGAGAAACACGATGCCGCCATGAGCGAGTCTGATTTACTCGCACGTGTGCATGCTTTGAACCACGACGACAGCATTCACGGCATCCTGGTGCAACTGCCCTTACCGGCGCACATCGATGCCCAAAAAGTCATAGAAGCCATTGCACCCGACAAAGATGTCGACGGTTTTCAAGTGGCTAGCGCCGGCGCTTTGATGACCGGCCTGCCAGGCTTCTGGCCCTGCACACCGCACGGCTGCATGAAAATGCTGGAACACATCGGTTATTCATTGCGCGGCAAACACGCTGTGGTCATCGGGCGAAGCAACATTGTCGGCAAGCCGATGGCGCTGATGCTGCTACAACAAAACGCCACGGTCACCGTCTGCCACAGCGCCACCGCTGACTTGAAAGCGCATACCCTGAAGGCCGATGTCATCGTCGCGGCGGTCGGCAGGCGCAATGTGCTGACCGCTGATATGGTCAAACCCGGTGCCGTTGTCATTGATGTGGGCATGAACCGTGACGACGAAGGCAAGCTATGCGGAGATGTCGACTTTGCAGGAGTCAGCCGGGTGGCCTCTCACATCACCCCGGTGCCGGGGGGAGTCGGTCCGATGACCATTACCATGTTACTGGTCAATACCCTTGAATCTGCCGAACGGCACGCCACATAGACTGCATGAACAATCCATTGCTCGACTTTTCTGGTCTTCCGCATTTTGACCGTATCACGCCTGCTGATGTCAACCCTGCCGTCAGCGAACTGCTGACTCAGGCTGACGCTGCATTGGCCGAGGTGACACAGCCCGGCTTTCCCGCCGACTGGACTCGCATTTCCCGGGTGCTTGACACTGCGACTGAAAAACTTGGACGGGCATGGGGTGCCGTCAGTCATCTTCAGGCCGTGGTCGATACCCCTGAACTGCGCGCCGCCTACAACGCGGAACTTCCCCGCATCACCGAATTCTGGACGCGTCTTGGCGCCGACGAAGCGCTGTACGGCAAATACAAACAGATCGGCCCGGCCGCTTTGAACCGCGAACAACGACACGCCCGTGAACTCGCTCTGCGCAACTTTGTGTTGTCAGGCGCAGAACTCACAGGCGCGGCCAAAGAACGTTTCGCCGCCATTCAGGAACGCCAGGCCGAGATCAGCCAGTTGTTCAGCGAGCATGTGCTCGACGCCACCGATGCCTGGTCGATGATCGTCAGTAAAGAGGAAGCCGCAGGCATTCCACAAGATGTCTCACAAACTGCGCATGCAGCAGCACTTGCCGACGGCAAAGACGGCTACAAGCTGACATTGAAAATGCCTTGCTATTTGCCGGTGATGCAATACGCGCACAGCAGTAGTTTGCGCGAAAAACTCTACCGTGCCTACGCCACCCGCGCGTCTGACCAATCCGAGCACTTGCAATTCGACAATAGCGCTGTGCTGCGGGAAATATTGCAATTGCGCCGGGAAGAGGCCGAACTGCTGGGCTATGCCAACCACGCGCAGGTCTCGCTGGCCAGCAAAATGGCCGAGTCGCCGGAACACGTGATCGGCTTTTTGCGGGACCTCGCCGCACGGGCGCGCCCGTTTGCTGAAAAAGACCTGGCCGAGATGCGTGCATTTGCCGTCGAGCAACTGCACATCGCCGACCCGAAAGCCTGGGACTGGACATTCATCGGCGAAAAACTCAAGGAGGCGCGCTACGCTTTCAGTGACCAGGTGGTCAAACCTTATTTCACAGCGCCCAAGGTACTCGACGGTTTGTTCAAAATCGTTGAAACCCTGTTCGAGGTCAGCATACGCAAAGACCAGGCGCCTGTATGGCACCCCGGTGTACTGTTCTACCGCATAGAACGCCAGGGTGAACTGGTGGGGCAGTTTTACCTGGACCCCGGTGCCCGCCAGGGCAAACGCGGCGGTGCCTGGATGGACGATGTGCGCGCGCGCTGGCTGCGCCCTGACAATGGCCAATTGCAAACCCCGGTTGCCCACAAGGTGTGCAACTTCGCCGAAGGCATCAACGGCAAGCCACCGCTGCTCACGCATGACGATGTCATCACCTTGTTCCACGAATGCGGCCACGGCTTGCACCACATGCTCACGCAAGTGAACGAACGTGATGTGTCCGGTATCAGCGGCGTTGAATGGGATGCAGTGGAGTTGCCCAGTCAGTTCATGGAGAACTTCTGCTGGGAATGGTCAGTGCTCAAACACATGACCGCACACGTTGACACCGGTGAACCGCTGCCGCGCAACTTGTACGACAAGATGCTGGCTGCAAAAAATTTCCAAAGCGGTTTGCAGACTTTGCGGCAGATCGAATTTTCCTTGCTTGATATGTACGTGCATACGCATGCAGCTGAAGATGTTGATGTCATGGCCGTGCTGCAACAAGTCCGTGACGAAGTCTCGGTCATGCACCCGCCGGCCTTTAACCGCATGCCGCATTCGTTCAGCCATATATTCGCCGGCGGCTACGCAGCCGGTTACTACAGCTACAAATGGGCGGAAGTGCTGAGCGCCGACGCCTACGCGGCATTTGAAGAAACCGCTTCTGCCGACGGTGAACACAGCATAGAGACCGGTCGACGGTACCGCCAATCTATTCTGGAAGCCGGCGGCAGCCGTCCTGCCATGGAGTCTTTCAAAGCCTTTCGCGGCCGCGAACCTGCGCTTGACGCATTACTGCGCCATCAAGGCATGGCTGTCGCTTCATAAACAATGGTTTGCACGCCTTGCGGTGTGCCCAGCAGACACACATGCGCACGCTGGTGTGCAAAAACACCCACCGTGACCACGCCGGGCCATTGGCTGACGGTGTTTTCAAAGCGCAAGGCATCCTTGATCTGCAATCCCTTGACGTCAAGCAGGTACTGGCCGTTGTCGGTCAGCAGGGTCTGCCCGTTGACGCTGCGCAAAGAAGCATCAGCGCCCATGGCCTTGAAACGGCGCACGATTTCAGGTGCAGCCATGGGAATGACTTCCACCGGCAAAGCAAACGCCCCCAGCACCTCAACCCGCTTTGAGGCATCCGCAATGCAGACAAAACGGTCGGCTTGCGCGGCGACGATTTTTTCACGCGTCAGCGCAGCCCCGCCGCCCTTGATCATACAACCCCTGGGATCAATCTCATCGGCTCCATCGATGTAAACCGACAAGCGCTCAACCAGCGACAGATCCACCACCGGAATACCCAGCGACTTCATTCTGCCGGTAGAGCCCAGCGAACTAGACACTGCGCCTTTGATAGCGATACCGCTGACCGCCAGCGCATCGATAAACTTGTTCACCGTAGAGCCGGTGCCGACACCCAGGTACTCGCCCGGTATCACATACTTCAAGGCCGCCTGGGCGACAAGTGTTTTCAATTCGTCCTGGGTGGTGGCAGACTGGCTCATCGGTGACAATTCCTGAATCATCAAACGGGGATTATCCATGTCAGCGCTGCCCTACTCATTGCTCCGCCCCTTGTTGTTCGCCGTGGATGCGGAAACCGTGCACGACCGGACCATGGATATGCTGGCAGCGACTCAGCACACCGGCTTGCGCCGCCTGTACCGGCAAACGCGCGTCAACGACCCGGTCACACTGTGCGGACTGAGCTTTCCTAACCGCATCGGACTGGCCGCCGGACTGGACAAAAATGCACGCTGCATAGATGCCTGGCAGACCATGGGTTTCGGTTTTGTCGAGGTCGGCACGGTCACACCGCTGGCGCAACCCGGCAACCCCAAACCGCGCATGTTCCGTCTGCCGCAGGCGCAGGCACTCATCAACCGGCTGGGTTTCAACAACCAGGGGCTGGAGAGTTTTTTAAACAATGTCAGCCGGGCAGGCTTCAGACGGACCGGCGATCAAACCATGCTGCTGGGTCTGAACATCGGCAAAAATGCAGCCACTCCGATAGACAAAGCAAATGATGACTACCTGCGCTGCCTGGATGCGGTCTACCCGCACGCAGACTATGTGACGGTGAATATCTCCAGCCCGAACACGAAAAACCTGCGGCAATTGCAAACCGATGAGGCATTCACCAGCCTGCTCCAAGTGTTGCAACAACGCCGCCGCGAACTTGCCGGCTTACACGGCAAGCACGTGCCGGTGTTCATCAAGATCGCTCCAGATCTGGACGACACACAGTTACAACAACTCTGCGCCAGTCTGCGTGCGGTGTGCATGCGGGGCGAGGAAGTGATTGATCAGGCCTGGGGCGTGATCGCCACCAACACCACGCTGTCCAGAGATGCCGTGCAAGGTATGACGCATGGCGCCGAATCCGGCGGACTGTCAGGCGCACCGGTGCGCGAAGCCAGCAACCGCATCATCCGGTTTTTACGCGGTAATCTGGGTCCGCAATTCCCCGTCATCGGTGTTGGTGGCGTCATGACAGCAGCAGATGCGGTGGAAAAAATCAAGGCCGGTGCCGATCTGGTGCAAATCTACACCGGCCTGATTTACGCCGGCCCGTCGCTAATACCTGCGTGTGCCCTGGCCATTCAGCAATCCCGTTGATACCTCAGCGGCTGTGGTTCCAGTGGGTCAGCCAATTGGCTTTGTAGCTTTCTGCCAGACCGGAGGATTTCAACACCAGCAGGTTTTCTGCATTACGTGTTTGCGCTGAATTGGTGAAATTGAAGCTGCCGGTGATCACCAGTTCACCGTCTACCACGATGACCTTGTTGTGCGCGATCGCATGACCGGCATCAAGTCACAAGGGAATTTGCTGACCCTGTAACAACTCTGTGACATAGCGATTGGTCGCATCGGTTTTCGCGTCAATCAAGACCTTGACCACCACGCCTCTGGCCTGCGCTCTGAGCAGGGCCTGAGCAATGCCGTTATGCGTGAAGCCGTAAGCCTGCACCAGCACCTCGGTCAGGCTTTTGTCTATCACGTCAATCACTGCGGCAGCAATGTCTGCGGGCGGTGTGAAATAAA
>SHXP01000025.1 GCA_009693225.1 Limnohabitans sp.
CAAAAATTTCACATAGTGAAGATTTGCTGCTCGAGATCTTTTTTAAACTGAGTTTTTCAGACCTTCCCTAAGTCAAGTCAACCGGCAGAAGTTACCAGTTACAAAGCTTCTCAGGCTCATACCTGGATTGGAAAATACTCGGCTTTGTTTCCGCACTCTGCGCCCTCCTCTTACCCAAGGCATTGCTGGTCTGCGCTGTGTTGCCCTCTTCGCTGCTGGCTTGCACCGTCTCACACGCTGGTTGCACAGGCACAGAGAGGCCAGGGGCGTGCGGGTCTTTAAAAGCGGCATGCTGCCGCTGGTCATGGGTTTGATGGTGTCGGCAGGCGGGTTGTTGCAATCTGCCGCCAACCCGGACCTGGACTGGCGCCTGTTGCTCTTATGTGCCGTCAGCATGTTGCTGGTCTTGCGCACCCGCATCCATGTCTTGTGGTTGATGTCGGCCGGTGCCGTGGCTGGCGCGGTGTTAGGGGTATGACACGACAAAGCCCGTCCCAATTGTTCAGCCCACGGTCAAGCTCAGGCCATTACACGCCAATGACGAAAACACGTTCATGCAAGGACTGCGCAGCAGCCGCGAGCTGCTCAAGCCCTGGGTGCAGGTGCCCTTGAGACGCAAAGCGTTTCAACAGTATGTGCAGGAGATGAACACCGCGGACGACCGGGCATGGGCCGTCATCCGCAACGACACACGCGAGTTGGCCGGCGTGGTCGAGTTGCGCAATATTTTTCACGGCGACTTCAAAAACGCCTACCTGATTTACTACGCTTTCCAGCCCCATCTGGGACAAGGCTTGATGCGCCAGGCGGTTGAACAAGCCATAGGCATTGCGTTCAAGCGCTTGAAGTTGCACCGCCTGGAAGCCAACATACAACCCGATAACCTGGCGTCTGTCGCCCTGGTGCGGGCTTGCGGTTTCAGCAAAGAGGGGTTCAGCCCGCGTTTTTTTAAAAAAAGAACGGTCAATGGCGCGACCATGAGCGCTGGGCATTGCTGGCCGATAGCGCTTAAACCATCGGGATGAACAAATCAGGCTTAACAAACAAAGACACTGATGGGCACCGATCGCTTATGTCAGCCCCTCCTCTGCCTCACCGTCTCATACAGGCATATCCCGCTCGCCACCGAGACATTCAAACTCTCCACGCCGCCCGCCATGGGAATACGGACCAGCTGATCGCAGGTCTTGCGTGTTAACTGCCTGAGGCCGCTGCTTTCCGCGCCCAATACCCAGGCGGTAGCTGTTTTCAAATCCACGTCGTACAGCGTTTTCTCATCATCATCGCTGGTGCCGGTGATCCAAATATTGCGCTCTTTCAGCTCGTTCAGCGTGCGCGCTAGATTGGTCACCATGAAATACGGCACGGTCTCGGCCGCGCCGCTGGCCACTTTGGCCACGGTGGCGTTAATGCCCACGGCGTGGTCTTTGGGCGCTATCACCGCGTGCACGCCCGCGCCGTCCGCCACGCGCAGGCACGCGCCCAGGTTGTGCGGGTCGGTAATGCCGTCCAGCACCAATATCAGCGCTGGTTCATCCTCGGGCAATGCCTCCAGGCATTCGTCCAGCGAGCGGGCAATGTCTATCGCATGCACCCGCGCCACCACGCCCTGGTGGCCGTGGTTACCCGCCAGTTGCGCCAGTCGCATGCCGTCGGCCTCCACCAGTTTCACTTTGACCTCTTTGGCGCGCTCTTGAAACTGGCGCATGCGTGCGTCGCGCCGGGTCGGGTCGAAAAACACCTCGATCACCGACGCAGGCGTGGTTCTCAGCCGCACACCGACCGCATGAAAACCGAACAAAACTTTAGGGCTCGAGGCCATCCGTTACTTTCCTTTTTCCACGTATTTAAATGTCTGCCAATGCCCGCAGCGGATGCGCCTGCACCGGCCACGGGCTGTGGAAAAACGCTTGCACCATGTCCGGGCTGATATCTTCGATGCGCTGCGGCTGCCATTGGGGCGCATGGTCCTTGTCCACCGCCAGCGCACGTATACCCTCGACCGTGTCGCTGTGCGCCGGGCCGCGCTGCAAATGCACCGGGTGAAAACTGTGGCGCACCATGTCGCACTCCATGCGCAATTCATCTGCCAGCCCCATGTGGCGGGAGCGGCGTATTTGCCGACAACTCGTCGGCGGCTTGCGCCAATGCGCTTGCCATGGTTTGCACGTCCGCAGACGCAAACACGCGGTTCAAGCTGTCATTCCACCAGGCCGGTGTCTGCGCTTTGGCCGCTGCGGTGGCCGCTGCATAAGGCTCCGTCAGTAGTTCCAATGCACTGGCAGGGTGCTGCCAGTCCATCTGAGGCAAAGCGTCCCAAAGCGCGGGCAAGTCAGTGCCCGGGCACAGCAGATCGGCCAGCCCGGCGTACACCGCTTGCGCGCCGTTCAACATCTGCCCGGTCAAACCCAGGTACTCACCCAGCACGCCCTGGCAGCGGCTAAGGAAATAACCGCCGCCCACGTCTGGGAACAAACCGATCATGGTCTCGGGCATAGCCATTTTGGTTGTGTCGGTGGCAATACGCAGGCTTGCGCCCTGCGCCAGGCCCATGCCGCCGCCCATGACCACGCCGTCCATGAACACCAGGCAAGGCTTGGCACAGCGGTGTATCAAATGGTTGAGCGCGTATTCTTCGGTGAAAAAATCTTCCAGTCGCGGGTCGCCGGCCAGCGCAGCCTGGTGAAAAAACCGTATATCGCCACCTGCGCAAAACGCACCGAACGCGGCTTCGCGGCCCATGCCGCGCATGGCCACGGCTTTCACCGCGTCATCGGCTTGCCAGGCCAGCAACACCTGCGTCAGGTCGCGCACCATGGGCAAGGATAAAGCGTTCAAGGCCTTGGCGCGGTTGAGCGTGATCAGACCGATGTTGCCGCTGACCTCTGCCAGCACCTCGCCCTCACTCAGCGCGAAATGAGTTTGTGATTTATCCATTGCGTTGTCTCCAGCTTGCGTATTCATTACCGGCCAATGCCGCCAGCACCAGGCCGCCGCCCAACAACACCGCCTGCGCAGGCGCTTCACCCGCGCCCAACCAGGCCCAGCTGATGCCGAACAACACCTCCAGCAAGGCCAGCATAGCAACTTCGTGCGGCTTTAACACCTGTGAACTCCAGACCGCCAGGCTGCAAGGCACGGCCAGTTGAAACACGCCCAGCAACAGCAGCCATTGCAGATCTGTACCGGTGGCATGAAAAGGCATGGCCATGGGCGCGGTAAACAGGCACGAGAGCACTGCGCCGATCAGTATGGCCGGCAACATGTTCATTTGCGCAGCTTGCTGCTGACGCGTCTTCATCAGATTCCATTGCACCGAACCAGCCAGCGGCACACAGACGGCCACCATCATGCCCTTGAGGTGCTGTCCGCCGTCCAGTTGTAGTTGCGACACAAACATATACGCCATGCCCGCCGCTGCCAGCGAAATCGCACCCCAGGTCTGGCGCGACAAAGCCTGGCCGCCCAGCAGGCGGTGCAGCAAGGCGGTCAGCAAAGGGCCGAGCGACAAGGTGATAAGCACATTGGCCACCGTGGTCTTGGTGAGGGCCAGCATGAACGCGGTGAACATGACCGACCAGCACAGGCCCGACAGCCACAGCGTGGCCGAGCGGAACCTGCTGACACGCCAGACCTTACCGCACGTGGCCAAGGTCAGGCCTATGAACAGACTGAGGGCGTTGAAAAAACTGCGCCAGAACGTGACTTCAAAGCCCTGCGCCTGCGTGATCTGCCGCGACACGATGCCGGCGATGGACCACAGCAAAGTGGCCAGCACCATCAGCCCTAGGGCTTGTGCGTGACTCAGCCGGATGTTCATGGCGAAGAAGCTCAGCCTTCGCGGCTGGCGCGCTTGCGCTCGTGCTCTTTCAGGTAGCGCTTGCGCAGGCGCACGCTCTTGGGCGTGATTTCCACCAGTTCATCGTCTTCGATGAACTGCACGCCGTATTCCAGCGTCAGCTGAATCGGCGGCGTGATCTTGATCGCGTCTTCCTTGCCGGAGACGCGGAAGTTGGTCAGCTGCTTGGTGCGCGTGGCATTGACCACCAGATCGTTGTCGCGGCTGTGTATGCCGACGATCATGCCCTCGTACACCGGGTCGTTGGGCTTGACGAACATGCGGCCGCGGTCATCCAGCTTGC
This sequence comes from Limnohabitans sp., assembly GCA_009693225.1. Classification (GTDB taxonomy): domain Bacteria; phylum Pseudomonadota; class Gammaproteobacteria; order Burkholderiales; family Burkholderiaceae_C; genus Limnohabitans. Next base: position 4,143 of record SHXP01000025.1, read on the forward strand.
CCAGAGCGTAGGTGAAGATTTCACCGTCGTCCATGGAGATGAGAGCGCCGTTTTTACGTCCGCCGATCTCGCCCTTGTAGGGCTCATAACGGTCAAAAATATTGGAGATGAGTCCGGAGCCGCGCGTCAGATTCAAAAACTCGGTGGTGAAACCGATCAGACCGCGCGCAGGGATGCGGTACTCCAGACGCACACGGCCGCGCCCGTCGGATTCCATGTTCACCAGGTCGCCCTTGCGCTCGCCCAGGGCTTGCATGACGCCGCCCTGGTGCTGGTCTTCAATGTCGGCGGTCACAAGTTCGATAGGCTCGTAGCGATCGCCGTTGATTTCGCGGAACACCACGCGCGGTTTGGACACGGCCAGCTCGTAGCCTTCGCGGCGCATGTTCTCCAGCAGAATGGTCAGGTGCAATTCGCCGCGGCCCGAGACTTCAAAAATGCCGTCTTCGTCGGTTTCTTTCACTTTCAAGGCGACGTTGGCCTGCAGTTCTTTTTGCAGGCGGTCCCAGATCTGGCGGCTGGTCACGTACTTGCCTTCGCGGCCCGCCAGCGGCGAGGTGTTGACGCAGAAGTTCATGGTCAGCGTGGGCTCGTCCACCTTCAACATGGGCAGGGGTTTGGGGTACAGCGGGTCGGTGATGGTGAAACCGATGCCGATCTCGGCGATGCCGTTGATCAGCACAATATCGCCGGGGCCGGCTTCGGTGGCTTGTATGCGGTCCAGACCTTGAAACTTCAACACCTGGTTGACGCGGCCCTTGACCGGCGTGCCTTCAAGTCCTGAGACCACCACCACGTCCATGCCGGGTTTGATGGTGCCGGCGCTGATGCGTCCGACACCGATGCGGCCCACAAAAGTGGAGAAATCCAGTGCGGAAATCTGTAGTTGCAAAGGCGCTGAGGGGTCGCCGTTTTGCAGCGGCACGTGTTTCAACACGGTTTCAAACAGCGCCGACATGTCCGGGCCCCATTGCTCGCCCTGCTCGCCTTCGACCAGCGATGACCAGCCGTTGATGCCCGAGGCGTAAACCACGGGAAAGTCGAGTTGCTCGTCGGTGGCACCGAGTTTGTCGAACAGCTCGAAGGCCTGGTTAATGACAACACTGGGGCGCGAGCCGGGTTTGTCGACCTTGTTCACCACGACGATGGGCTTCAAGCCCAGCGCCAGGGCTTTCTTGGTGACGAAACGGGTTTGCGGCATCGGACCTTCCTGTGCATCGATCAGCAAGACCACGCCGTCGACCATGGACAGGGCGCGTTCGACCTCGCCGCCGAAGTCCGCGTGTCCGGGTGTGTCAACGATGTTGATGTGCGTGCCCTGCCAGCTGACGGCGCAGTTTTTGGCCAGGATGGTGATGCCGCGCTCGCGTTCGATGGCGTTGTTGTCCATCACGGTGTCAACCACTTTTTCGTGCTCGGCAAAGGTGCCGGACTGACGCAGCAACTGATCGACCATGGTGGTTTTGCCGTGGTCAACGTGGGCAATGATGGCGATGTTTCGGATTTGTAAAGTCATGCAGCACTCTCGAGTAAGGATTGGATTTCTTGGGGATTCAGTAAGCGTTCGGGTATCAGTTCACCGGCACGCACATGGGCGGTGCCGAGCAAAGAATGCGGGTCGGTGCCATAAACGGCCACCTGGTCATGGTCGGGCCAGTCGCCACGGCGGCGCAGACCGCTGAGGAAGCGCCCTGCATCTTCGCTTTGCAATGTGATGGTTTGATGACTGTCGAGCAAGGCGTCCACCGGCAATAAGGCTGCGTGGCGTTGGTCTTCGGGCCAGCTCTCCAGATCGGACAGCGTGACGCAATCTTTGGCCAGAAACACGCCGCTTTGCACCCGCCGCAGCGACGACAAAAATGCGCCGCAGCCCAGCGCTATGCCTATGTCTTCGCCTAGCGTGCGTATGTAGGTGCCTTTGCTGCAACGCGCGCGCAATGCTACGCTGCGCACGCCATCGACAGCCGGCAGTTCGCTCAAATGCAACTCGTGAATCGTGACGCGGCGCGGCGCGCGCTCGACGTCCACGCCTTCGCGGGCGTATTCGTACAAGGCCTTGCCGTCTTTTTTCAGGGCGCTGTGCATAGGCGGCAACTGCATGAGTTCGCCGGTGAACAGGGCTTGCACCTGCTGCAGTTTTTCCGTGGTGAAATCCACTGCGGCTTCGTCGATGACCTCGCCTTCGGCGTCAGCGGTGGTGGTGCGCTGGCCCAGACGCAACACGGCTTCGTAGGTTTTGTCAGCGTCAAGATGCAACTGGCTGAATTTGGTGGCGGCACCGAAACACAAGGGCAGCACGCCGCTGGCCAAGGGGTCGAGCGTGCCGGTGTGACCGGCTTTTTTGACGCGCAGCAACCACTTGGCTTTTTGCAAAGCCTGGTTGCTTGAGAGTCCCAGCGGTTTATCGAGCAACAACACCCCATGCACGGGACGCCGTTGCACCCCTGTGCGTGGCGAGTTCATGCTCAGTCGTTTTCTTTGGCGCGGGAGGCGACCGCGCGGGCGATCAGCGCGTTCATGTCGGCGGCGCGCTCCGGGGTGCGGTCGTAATGGAAGTGCAAGGTGGGCACGGTGTGAATATGCAAGCGTTTGAACAAGCCGTTGCGCAAAAAGCCGGCGGCCTGGTTCAAGCCTTCAACACAGGCTTCGGGGTCACCGACCAGCACGCTGAAAAACACCTTGGCGTGCGCGTAATCAGGTGTGACTTCCACCGATTGGATCGTCACCATGCCCAGACGGGGGTCTTTGAGTTCGCAGATCAACTCCGACAGATCGCGCTGGATCTGGTCGGCGACGCGAAAACCGCGATGGGGTGTGGAAGACTTCTTGGCTGGCATGCGGGCAGATCAAATCGTGCGGGCGATTTCCTTGATTTCAAAGAACTCGAGCTGGTCACCTTCTTGGATGTCGTTATAGCCTTTGAGGTTCAAGCCGCACTCGAAGCTTTCCTTGACTTCGCGCACGTCGTCCTTGAAGCGTTTAAGGCTTTCGAGTTCACCGGTGAACACCACCATGTTGTCGCGCAGCAAGCGCAGGCGCGCGTTGCGGCGCACGACGCCGTTGGTGACCATGCAACCGGCGATCGCACCGATCTTGCTGATGCGGAACACCTGGCGGATTTGCGCCATGCCGATGACTTCTTCCTTCTTGTCAGGCGTCAACATGCCCGACATGGTGGCTTTCAATTCGTCGACCGCGTCGTAAATGATGTTGTAGTAACGGATCTCGACGCCGTTGTTCTCGGCCAGCTTGCGCGCACCGGCGTCGGCACGCGTGTTGAAACCGATGATGACCGCCTTGGAAGCAATCGCCAGGTTGATGTCAGATTCGCTGATGCCGCCGACGGCACCGTACACCAGTTGCACCCGGATTTCCTCGTTGGTGAGTTTGAGCAGCGAGGTGGCCAGTGCTTCCTGCGAACCTTGTACATCGGCTTTGATGATGATGGGCAGGTTTTTGACTTCGCCGGACGCCATGTCGGTGAATATGTTTTCCAGTTTGGACGCCTGTTGCTTGGCCAGCTTGGTGTTGTGGAATTTGCCGGCGCGGTAGGTGGCGATTTCGCGGGCGCGTCTTTCGTCGGACAGCACCATGAATTCGTCACCGGCTTGCGGCACTTCGGTCAGGCCTTGGATTTCCACCGGAATAGACGGGCCGGCCGATTTGACCGACTTGCCGTTTTCGTCCAGCATGGCGCGCACGCGACCGTAGGTTTGACCCGCCAGCACCACGTCGCCGGTTTTCAATGTGCCCGACTGCACCAGAATGGTGGCTACCGGGCCGCGTCCTTTGTTCAGGCTGGCTTCAATGACCAGGCCCTTGGCCATGGCATCGATAGGTGCTTTGAGCTCGAGCACTTCGGCCTGCAACAGCACTTGCTCGAGCAGTTCATCAATGCCCTGGCCGGTTTTGGCTGAAACAGACACAAATGGTGTGTCGCCGCCGAATTCCTCGGGGATGACTTCTTCGGCCACCAGCTCGCTTTTCACGCGGTCGGTATTGGCATCGGATTTGTCGATCTTGTTGATCGCCACCACAATGGGAACGCCTGCCGCCTTGGCGTGCTTGATGGCTTCCTTGGTTTGCGGCATGACACCGTCGTCAGCCGCCACCACCAGAATGACAATGTCAGTCGCCTGGGCACCGCGTGCACGCATGGCGGTGAACGCCTCGTGGCCGGGGGTGTCGAGGAAAGAGATCATGCCGCGCGGAGTTTCCACGTGGTAGGCGCCGATATGCTGGGTGATACCGCCGGCTTCGCCGGAAGCTACTTTGGCACGGCGGATGTAATCGAGCAGCGAAGTTTTACCGTGGTCGACGTGCCCCATGACGGTGACCACCGGTGCGCGGGAGAGGGATTCGCCGTGGTGAGCCGATGCTTCGTCTTCGATGAAGGCTTCAGGGTCGTCCAGCGAGGCAATGACCGCTTTGTGGCCCATTTCCTCGACCACAATCATGGCGGTGTCCTGGTCCAGCGGCTGGTTGATGGTGACCATCTGACCCAGCTTCATCAATTGCTTGATGACCTCGGAAGCCTTGACAGCCATTTTGTGGGCGAGTTCGGCCACGGTGATGGTTTCAGGCACGTGCACTTCAATAACACGCGCTTCCACCGGCACGGCTTGCACCGGCGTTTCGTCGCGATCGCGATCGCGTTTACCGCGCGGACCACCGCGCCAGCTGTTGCGACCGACGCCGCCGCTGGAGTCGCCACGGGTTTTGATTTCTTTCTTCTTGGCCTGTTCATCCGCCCAACTGGAAGACAGCTTGGCGCTTTTGACTTCCTTCTGGCCTTCTTTGGTGGTGGTTGAACCGGCAGAGCGTGCGCCGGGAGCCGTCGAACCCGAGGCCGGTTTGTGCAAGGTGCCTTTGATGGTTTTGAGATCGGGCGTTGCGGCTTTTTCAGGTTCGGGCGGCTTTTTCGCGACCAGCACTTTTTTCGGTGCGTTCATCATGGTGCGAATCGCCTCGGCTTCAGTCAATGCGGTACGGCGGCGCGAATCTAAATCCTTGGCGCGGGCAGCGTCCTCGTCGGCGCTGGCTTTGGCGACGGCTTCGCGCTGGGCTGCAGCAGCCTGCGCCTTGGCGGCGATGTCTGCGGCTTTGTCAGCATCGGTTTCAACCGGCGGCGTGGCGGCGGAGGCATGGACTTCGCGGTCGCGGGCTTCCTGGGCTTCGCGCAAACGGCGTTTTTCAACCAGTTCTTCCTCTTGGCGGCGGATGAATTCGGCCTGGCGGCGGGCTTCTTCTTCGCGTCTGGCCAGTTCGGCCTGATAAAGAATCGGAGCGGGCGCTGCGGACGGGGCCTCTGACTGTTCGGGTGCATCTGCGGCGTCGCTGTCGTGGCGCTTGACGAAGGTGCGCTTTTTACGGACCTCGACCTGAATGGTTCGCGCCTTGCCGGTGGCATCCGCCTGCTTGATTTCGGACGTCGATTTCTTCACCAGCGTGATTTTTTTGCGCTCGGGCGCGTCTGTGCCGTGGCTGGCTTTGAGAAAGCCCAGCAATTTCTGCTTGTCAGCGTCGGTCAGCGCATCGGCTGCGGACGATTTGGCGACTCCTGCTGCCTTGAGCTGTTCAAGCAGGGTATCGGGAGATTTTTTGAGTTCCTTGGCAAACTCGGCAACCGTTGTGATGGTCATCTGTGGTGTTCCTCTTCATGACCGTTACGCTTGACCCGCAAACCAATGTTCGCGTGCCTTTAGGATCAAAGTTTTTGCTTGCTCTTCAGACTGACCGGTGATGTCCACCAGTTCGTCCACCGCCAAATCAGCCAGATCGTCACGGGTATGTACACCACCCATGACCAGTTTGGTAATCAATTCGGCATCAATGCCTTCCAGGTCTCTCAGGTCCTGAGAAACTTCCTCGACGCTCTCTTCCATGGCAATTTCCATGGTCAGCAAAGCGTCTTTGGCACGGGCCCGCAATTCGTTCACAGTGTCTTCGTCAAAGCTTTCAATTTCCAGCATTTCCTGCAACGGCACATAAGCCACTTCTTCCAGACTGGTAAAGCCTTCTTCGATGAGGATGTCAGCGACTTCCTGGTCGACGTCGAGTTTGGCGACAAACAAGGCGCGCAAACCTTCGGTTTCGTTGGCGGTTTTCTGCGCGGATTCGGCCGCGTCCATGATGTTGATTTTCCAGCCGGTGAGGTCAGACGCCAGACGCACGTTCTGCCCTCCTCTGCCGATTGCCATGGCCAGGTTTTCGTCGTCGACCACCACATCCATGGCGTGTTTCTCTTCGTCAACCACGATGGAGGTGACGTTGGCCGGGGCCAGCGCGCCGATAACAAACTGCGCCGGGTCTTCGCTCCACAGCACGATATCGACGCGTTCGCCGGCGAGTTCGTTGGTGACGGCATTCACCCGCGTGCCGCGAACACCGACGCAGGTACCGATGGGGTCGACGCGTTTGTCATACGAAATGACCGCGATCTTGGCGCGCGAACCGGGGTCACGGGCGCAGGATTTGATCTCGAGCAGGCCTTGCTCGATCTCGGGCACTTCATGGCGGAACAACTCGATCATGAACTCCGGGGCTGAACGCGACAGGATGATGGGCGCGCCGCGCAAGCTGGTGTCGACTTCCATGATCATGGCGCGCACACGGTCGGCATTGCGCAGGTTTTCCTTGGCGATCATTTCGCTGCGGCGCAAACGGCCTTCGACCCGGCCGCTCTCGACGATGATGTCGCCCTTGTCCATGCGCTTGACGCTGCCGACGAAGATTTTGTCGCCGCGCGCCAGAAAATCCGACAACAGCATTCCGCGTTCAGCATCACGGATTTTTTGCAGAATGACCTGCTTGGCCGCCATCGCACCGATACGACCGATAGGTAAAGACTCGACGTTTTCCTCGATGTACTCGCCCTCTTCCACGTCAGCCAGACGCTCTTTGGCGTCCATCAGCATTTCTTCCGCATCAGGGTTTTGCAAACCTGCCTCGTCGGGCACGACCAGCCAGCGGCGGAAAGTTTCGTACTCACCCGAGTCACGGTTCATGGCCACGCGTATGTCCACGTCGCCTTGGTAAAGTTTTTTGGTGGCTTGCGCCAGCGCGGATTCGACCGCACCGAAAACCAGGTCGCGTTCGACATGTTTTTCGTGTGAGATGGCATCCACCAGCATCAGCATTTCGCGATTCATGATTCATTACTCCTGCTCTCAGCGGGCCTTCTGCCCTTGAAATTCACAATCGGCGCCAGCCTGGCTTCACGCAATTCACTCAAGGTGAATTGCAATGCCTGAACCGGCAAGTCTTTCTTGACACGCGCAGGCCGCATACCCGGCTTGCTCGTCGGCTCATCACGCCAGGTGATTTGCCAGGTCTGGGGTGAGTCAGTGGTTTCCAACACGCCACGGAATTTTTTCCGGTTGGCAGCCACTAGGCCGCCCGCCGCCGCCATGGGCGCTTTCAGTGTCAGGTCGATGAGTTCACCAACAAAACGCAAAAAATCGTTTTCTGAACGCAACGGGCGGTCAATGCCCGGCGAAGAAACTTCAAGCCGGCTGTAAGCAGTGCCTTCGACTTCCAGCACAAACTGCAACTGCCGTGTCACCTTCTCGCAATCCTCGACCTGCACAAACAGCTCAGGCTGACCGGATTGCCAGGGCAAATCAATGGTGACCCGCAGCAGCCCGCCTGCTGAACGCTCCACTTCAACCAGTTGGTAACCCAGTCCGCTGACGGTTTGTTCGATGATGTCTTGCAATGGCAACGCTTTTCACCCGACCAAAAAAAACGGGCGGTTGGGATGTCCGCCCGTTATCGTTCATTTGCCTACTATTGTAACGCTTAATGAGAGGCTTGACCAGACCCAGTGAACGAAGCCTCCAGCAAAGTACGTGTGTAGGCGGACGCCGGGGCCCGGGTGATGCGCTCAATACTGCCGGATTCCACCACCACACCGTCCTTGAGCACCAGCACATGGTGGGCCATGGCTTGGATGACATCGATGTCATGGGTGATCAGCAGATAACTCAGGCCGCGTTCGCGTTGCAGGCGTTGCAAGAGGTCCAGCACCTGTTTTTGAATCGACACGTCCAGCGCGCTGGTCGGCTCGTCCAGCACCAGAATGCGCGGCTCGACGATCAGCGCCCGGGCTATCGCCAGGCGTTGGCGCTGGCCGCCGGAGAACTCGTGGGGGTAACGCACCAGCAGGCCGGGAAACTGGGTTTCGTCCATGCCGACCTCGTTCAAGGCAGCCAACACCCGTGTTTGCCGCTGGGCGGTGTTGAGCCCGGTTTCGTGCACCAGCAGGCCTTCGCCCACCACCTCCTCGACCGTCATGCGCGGCGACAGCGAGGAAAACGGGTCCTGGAACACCACCTGAATGGCGTGGCGCAAGGGCAGGTCCAGCCGGGCTTTTGCCTGCCAGTGCTTGTCTTCAATCTGTAACTGACCCAGAAACGGGATCAGACCCAGCGCAGCCAGCGCCAGCGAGGATTTGCCCGAACCTGATTCGCCGATGATGCCCAGCGTCTGGCCTAGGCGCAGCTTGAAATCAGCGCCTTGCAGGGCGACGAATTCGGCATGACCGAACCAGCCGCGCCAACCCGGCCGGGGCACCGGGTAAATCACCCGCAAAGCCTCAGCCTGGACGCACACCGGCGCGTCAGCCAACGGCTCAAAGACATTGCGCTCGGGCTGGCTGTCGACCAGGCGGCGCGTGTAAGCGTGCGCCGGATGGCTGAGTACCGTGCCGACCTTGCCTTGCTCGACCAGGTAGCCGTTTTCCATCACCAGCACGCGGTCGGCAAAACGCCTGACTATGTTCAGGTCGTGCGTGATCAGCAGAATGGCCATACCGTGTTTCTGTTGCAGACTGTCGAGCAAATCCAATATCTGGCCACGCAAAGACACGTCCAGTGCCGTGGTCGGCTCGTCAGCCAGCAACAGCTTGGGTTCACCGGCCAGGGCCATGGCGATCATGGCGCGCTGTCTTTGCCCGCCCGAGAGCTGATGCGGGTAGCTGTTGACCCGGCGCTCCGGCTCGGGGAGACCGGTATCGTTCAGCAAATCAATGGCGCGCTGCCAGGCTTGCGCCCGGCTTAAGGCTTTTTTCAACAACAGCACCTCGACAATTTGCTCGCCTATGCTGAACAAGGGATTGAGCGCGGTCATCGGCTCCTGAAAAATCATGGCGATGTCGCTGCCGCGCACGCTCTGCCATTGCGCCTCGTTGAGCTTGAACAGGTCACGCCCGTCGAACACAGCCTCGCCGCGTACCCAGGCGCCGCGCGCCAGACCCAGCAAACTGAGCGCGGTCACGGTTTTGCCCGAGCCGGATTCACCGACCAGGGCCAGCTTTTCGCCGGCTTGCAATTCAAATGACACGCCATGCACCACCTCGCGGCCCTGGAACGACATGTGCAGTTTATGCACTTTCAGCAATTCGCTCATGGTGCGGTCTCCTGGTGCAGCTTGCGCGGATCCAGGGCATCGCGCAAGGCGTCGCCCATGAAGGTCAGCAGCAGCAGCGTGACAACGAGCACACCGAAGGTGGAGATGGAAATCCACCAGGCATCGATATTGGTTTTACCTTGCGACAGCAGTTCGCCCAGACTTGGTGTACCGGGCGGAACGCCCAGACCCAGAAAGTCCAGGCTGGTCAAAACCAGAATGGCCGCGCTCATGCGAAACGGCAAAAACGTCACCACCGGTGTCATGCTGTTGGGCAGCACATGCCGCCAGATGATGGCGCGGTTGGACAAGCCCAGGGCACGCGCCGCGCGCACATAGTCGAGCTGGCGGTTACGCAAAAACTCGGCGCGCACATAGTCGGACAAGCCCATCCAGCCGAACAGACTCAGCAATACCAGCAACAGACTGACACTGGGCTCGAACATCGCAGAAAAAATGATCAGCAGATACAGCTCGGGCATGGCGCCCCAGATTTCAATGAAGCGCTGCATGGCCAGATCGGTCTTGCCGACAAAAAAGCCTTGAATCGCACCGGTGACCACGCCTAAGACGGTGCCGGTGATGGTCAGCGCCAGCGCAAACAGCACCGACACCCGGAAACCGTAAAGCAGCCGCGCCAGCAGATCGCGGCCCCGGTCGTCGGTGCCCAGCCAGTTGTCGGACGAGGGGGGTGCCGGGTTCGGCTCCTTGGCGAAATAGTTCAGAGTGGTGTAGTGGTAAGGGTTGATCGGGTAAACCGCCCAGTTACCTGGCTGCTTGAACTGTTGGCGGATGAAAGGATCGAAATAGTCGGTAGGCGTTTCAAAGTCGCCGCCGAAGACGGTTTCAGGCAGGTTTTTCAAAATGGGGAAATACAGCTTGCCTTCGTAGCTGGCGATCAGCGGTTTGTCATTGCAGACCAGTTCTGCGGCCATGCTGAGCACAAACAGCATGACAAAAAGAATCAGGCTGACGTAGCCCAGACGGTTGCGTTTGAACCGCCGCCAGGCCAGTCGTGATGGGGAAAGAGATACGGTTGCCATGGCGCGCTCAGTCGAATTTCACGCGCGGGTCCACCCACACGTAACACAGGTCGCTGAGCAGCTTGGTCACCAGGCCGATCAGGGTGAATAAATACAAAGTGCCCAGCACAACCGGGTAGTCGCGCCGCATCACGCTCTCATAGCTGAGCAGGCCCAGACCGTCCAGCGAAAACAGGGTTTCGATCAACAGGGAACCGGTGAAAAATGCGCCGATGAACGCCGCCGGAAAACCGGTGACCAGGGGAATGAGCGCGTTGCGCATCACGTGCTTCCACAGCACGCTGCGCTCGGACAAGCCCTTGGCACGCGCCGTCAGCACGTATTGCTTGCCGATCTCTTCCAGAAAAGCGTT
>SHXP01000026.1 GCA_009693225.1 Limnohabitans sp.
TTCATCTCTTCCAAAAAATCACGCTTGCGTGTGCGCTTGGTGACCAATTCAAATCCAGTGTTGGCAAAGGTAGTTTGTTTCATCTGCCTATAACGTTTGAAGTAGGCCTGTGGATGACTTATGCGGTGACTTTTGCAGAGAATCCCTAGGGCAATATAGGCCTGACGTGCCGCGTGATCAAAGTTCACTTGCGGGTTACGCGCTGGATATTCTTTCAACAAGCGCTGCCTGTATTTTTCCCAGCCATCATTGGTACCGTCGCGCATGGCGATATTCAAATCAAACATGTGATTGATGCGTTCGGCTGTGTAGTTGTCCCAGGTGGCGAACACCAGCAGGTGTGAGCAGTCAGCGACTTGCGATTGATCGTAGGACATTTTGCAGATTCGCGCGCGCTTCGCCTCATTGCTGACAACGATCAACTCATAGGGCTGCAGGCAGCTGGGGCTTGGGGCCAGACGCGCAGCTTCGGTGATCTGATCGAGCTTGTCCTGCAGTACCGTCCTGGACAGGTCCATTTTTTTGGTGGCATAACGCCATTGCAATTGTCCTAACAGTTGAGACATTATGTGTTCCTTGTTTGTTTTGCCCAGCTGTCTTTCAAGCCGACCGCCCGGTTGAACACCAAGCGACCCGCATTGTGGTCTATCCGGTCGGCGACAAAATAGCCCAGACGTTCAAACTGGAATTTGTCATCCGCTTTGGCTTGCGCCAGTGAGGGTTCGACATAAGCGGTGACGGTTTTCAGACTTTCCGGGTTGAGCACACTCAGGAAATCGCGACCGCCTGCATCCGGGTGTGCTTCACTGAACAAACGGTCGTACAAACGCACTTCAGCGCGCAAACCATCATCTGCCCCGACCCAGGTGATGACGCCCTTGGCCTTGACGCTGTCGGCGCCTGCTGTGCTGCTTTTGGTCCCGGGAAACACTGTGGCATGAACCTCGGTGACAGCGCCGCTGCTGTCTTTCAAACAAGCATTGCATTGAATGATGTAGCCGCCTTTGAGCCGTACGATGCTGCCGGGTGTGACGCTGCCGTCGGCGTGGGTGACCGGCGGGTTGAGTCGCTTGAAGCCTTTGGGCGGTATTTCAACGAAGTCTTCGCGCTCTATCCAGACTTCTTTGCCTATTGAAAAATTGCGCGCCGCAGCTTCAGTGTGCCCGTCTTCGGTGTGAGGCAAGGTAGGCAGGGTGCAAGGCTCAAGGTGGCCGGCGCCGAAGGCTTCGTCCCAATTGGTGATCACCAGTTTCAGCGGATCCAGCACCGCCATGGCGCGGTGTGCCTTGAGTTCCAGGTCTTCGCGCAAACAGCCCTCGAGCGTGCTGTAGTCGATCCAGCTGTCGCTCTTGGTCACACCTATGCGTTCGGCAAATAGTTGCAGGCTGGACGGGGTGTAACCGCGCCGGCGCAGGCCGACGATGGTGGGCATGCGCGGGTCGTCCCAGCCGCTGACGAGGCGGTCGCTCACCAGTTGCGCGAGTTTGCGCTTGCTGGTCACCACATAGGTCAGGTTTAAACGCGCGAATTCGTACTGGCGCGGCGGCGGTGTTTGTATCAAACCGCCGGCGCTTAAATGCGCTATCAGCCAGTCGTAAAAAGGGCGCTGATCTTCAAACTCCAGTGTGCAAATACTGTGGGTGATGTTTTCCAATGCGTCCTCAATGGGATGGGCAAAGGTGTACATCGGGTAAATGCACCAGCGGTCGCCGGTGTGGTGGTGCGCAGCTTGGCGTATGCGGTAGATGGCAGGGTCGCGCATATTGATATTGGGCGAGGCCATGTCAATCTTGGCGCGCAACACCGCGCTGCCGTCCGGCAGTGTGCCCGATCGCATGTCGGCGAAACGTTGCAGGTTATCTGCTACAGAGCGTGCACGGAAGGGACTGTCCACGCCGGGCTTGCCGAAGTCGCCTCGGTGCACGCGCATGTCCTCGGCGCTTTGTTCATCCACATAGGCCAGACCTTGCTCAATCAAATACACCGCAGCGCGGTGCATGAAATCAAAATAATCGCTGGCCTGGTAGGGCGGGGCGTCGGGCGAGCTGTTCCAGTCAAAGCCCAGCCATTTCACCGCGTCCATGATGCTGTTGACGTATTCCAGATTTTCTTTTTCCGGGTTGGTGTCGTCAAAGCGCAGGTGGCAAATGCCCTGGTAATCGCGCGCCAGACCGAAGTTCAGGCAAATGCTTTTGGCGTGGCCGACGTGCAAATAGCCGTTGGGCTCCGGTGGAAAACGCGTGCGGATGCGGGCGGGATCCAGTGCAGCCTGCGCGTGGTGTGCGGCGTCACCCGGACTGCCGGCCCAGCGGCGCTGCGCGTGTGTGCCATTGGCCAGATCGGCTTCAATGATCTGGCGCAAAAAATTGCTCGGTTTTTGTTCTTGTTCTGTGGCAGGGGGTGCGGGTTTGGTCATCCTGCGATTTTAGAGCGGTCTTGCGGCTGATCAATTCCACCCGAGCCATTCATGCCAGATCAATTTACCCAGATAGCGTGAGGGTAGGAGCGTAAATCCGCCGGCAATCAGGCAAGCGCCCACATAAAGACTTTGCATGGTGATGCGATTTGTAACGAAATCACGCCGTAACAAGGCAGTGAACGCCACCCATAAACTGACCAATGTGACTGGAACCAGTAAATGAATCAGTGTGAAGCCATGTAGGTTCGGCAATTTAAAATCGCGGATGAAAACAGATGTGAACGCCGCCAGCAACATGAAAGTGATATATGCGTACCCCATGGCTCGGTGCATACGCGGCCTTTGTGTGACCCCCATGCGTGCCCATAAGGCAAAGGGGCCGGTCGCAACTGCGCCGATGGCTGCGGTCATGTGAACCGCCATCAGGGGAGTGAGTGGCATATCAAATTATTATTCCCAAACGCTTTTCCACTTGTTTTTTTCCCGATCAACGCCCAGCGGCTTGAAGCGTTCAAATATGATCAAGTTGTGCAACTTATTCAAGGGCTGAGCCATGTTACCGGTGCAAAGGATAATAGGCATTTCATTCCTGAAGGATGCTCGTGGACTGGATGTTGTTGATCAAAGCCGCTGTGATGGGCGTGGTGGAAGGTTTGACCGAGTTTTTGCCCGTGTCCTCGACCGGACATTTGATACTTGCCGGGGCCTTGCTAGGTTTTGACGACGAAAAAGCCAAGGTCTTCGACATCGCCATTCAAACCGGCGCCATCTTCGCGGTGGTGATGGTGTTCCGGAAAAAAATCAAAGCCACTGTGCTTGCCTTGCCGTCGCAACGTCTGGCGCGCCGTTTTGTCGTCAATGTGCTGATCGGATTTTTACCCGCTGCGGTGCTGGGCCTGCTGCTGGGCAAAACCATCAAGGCGCATTTGTTCACACCCACGGTGGTCGCCACTACTTTCATACTTGGCGGGCTGGTGATTCTGTGGGTCGAGCGTTGGGGCAGAAAGCCACTGCACCAAGGTCACCCGGACGACCATGTGCGCATTGTCAATGTCGAATCGATGACGCCGCTTGACGCCTTGAAAGTCGGGCTGTTGCAGTGCCTGGCCATGGTGCCCGGCACCAGCCGCAGCGGCGCCACCATCATCGGCGGCATGTTGCTCGGTCTCTCACGCAAAGCAGCCACCGAGTTTTCTTTTTACTTGGCGATTCCCACGCTGATCGGCGCGGGTGTCTACAGCCTGTACAAGGAACGTGCATTGCTCAGTCTTACCGATGTGCCTTTGTTCGCCGTCGGTCTGGTGTTTTCGTTTATCAGCGCGCTGGTGTGTGTGCGCTGGTTGCTGCGCTATATCTCTACGCACAACTTTGTCCCGTTTGCCTGGTACCGCATTGCCTTTGGCGCCGTGGTGTTGCTCCCCTCTTACCAGGGCTGGATCGTCTGGCAGCCGTGACGTATCCCATCAGCTTTGTTTTCTACCCGGCAGGCTGAGCATATTCAACAAACATGCTTCAATGGCCGCCGCTGTCACCAGCGGTTTCTCCATGGGCACCAAGTGCGTGCCGTCTATGGTGAAGATGCGGTCTTTGGTGATTTTGTTGGAGAAGTCAGCACCGGCCAAGCGCATTTCACGTGAATGACGCGCGGCCACCAGGCTGACCGGGCAGGCCAGCGGGTATTTCCTCAGCAAGCCTTCCAGATTGTGCGGCACGCTGTTGTATATACGGGTTTCTTTGCTTCTGTCAAAACTCAGCACGCGCATGACGCCGTCCGCCGTGTGTTCCTCGTGCGTGCCGTGCAACACATAGTCGCTCAATACCTGCGGATCCCAACGCGCAAAGACTTTTTTAGAGGCGAAATGGGCATGCACCTCTTCCACAGAATGCCAGGTGTTGCGTCTTTTCTGGCTGATCACCCCGGGTGAAAACTTCTTGGTCAATGACAGTGTTTTGGACAACTGCAATGCTTTAGCCTGCAGACCGCTAAGCGCCGGTGCGTCGACCATGACCACCGCATGCGCGAGTTGCGGAAACTGCGCGGCCAGCATCAGACTGAGCATGCCGCCCAGTGAATGCCCGACCAGCACCACCGGTCCGCTGTGTGCATCTATCAAAGGCTTGGCAAACGCATGAATTTCTTGCACCAGATGCGCCCAGTTGCTGGTGACGGGATAGGCCGGGTTGTGGCCGATTTTTTCCAGGGCTTGCACTTGCATTCCGCGTCGGCGTAATTCGTTGAGCATGACCTTGTAGGTACTGGCAGGAAAACTGTTGCCGTGGAAGAAAAGAACCAGCGGTTGACCGGCAGGTACATCGGGATAAAGAGTCATGAGGGCGCAGATGTCAAAGCAGTTTTTTCAAAGCATATAAAGCATCAAGTGCTTCGCGCGGACTGAGTGTGTCCGGTTCGATGCCGACCAGTTTCGCTTGTAAAGGTGAGGGGCCGCTGTCTATGGCCTCAGGCGGTTCGGCGAACAAATCCACTTGCGCGCGTGAGTTTTGCGCGTCCGACTCCAAGGCTGAGAGTGCGTGTTTGGCATGGTTTAACACGCTGGCAGGCATACCCGCCAGTCGCGCGACTTGTATGCCGTAGCTGCGATTCGCCGGGCCCGGTTGTATCTCGTGCAAAAACACAATGTCGTTACCGCTCTCGGCGGCGCTGACATGCACATTCACCGCTGCACGGTGCGAGGCTGCAAACTTGGTCAGCTCGAAATAATGCGTGGCAAACAAACTGTAGGACTGCGATTTATCGTGCAGGTAAGTGGCGATGCCGCTGGCCAGTGCCAATCCGTCAAAGGTCGAGGTGCCGCGTCCGATCTCATCCATCAGCACCAGACTGTTCGGGGTGGCTGCATGCAGAATTTGCGCGCCCTCGGTCATCTCCAGCATGAAGGTGGATTGCGCATTCGCCAGATCGTCCGCTGCACCTATGCGCGTGTGTATCGCGTCTACAGGTCCGAGGCGGCAAGCGTCAGCCGGCACGTGGCTGCCTATGCTGGCCAGCAGCACAATCAAAGCCACTTGGCGCATATAAGTGGATTTACCGCCCATGTTTGGGCCGGTGATGATTTGCATGCGTTGCGTCGGGCCCAGCTGCGTGTCGTTGGGGATGAAGCTGCCGCCGGTTTCGGCGAGCCGCGCTTCGACCACCGGATGGCGGCCACGCGTGATGCTGATGCCCGGCGTGTTCACCAGATCGGGCGCGCACCAGCGCAGAGTGATAGACCGTTCGCTGAGTGCAGCCAGCACGTCCATCGTGGCCAACGCCCAGGCGACTTCTGACAGCGCAGGGACAAACTGTAGCAATTCGTCGAGCAATTGTTCGAAGAGAAATTTCTCGCATGACAGCGCACGTTCCTGCGCCGACAAGGCCTTGTCTTCAAAAGCTTTCAACTCGGGCGTGATAAAGCGTTCCGCGTTCTTTAATGTTTGCCGGCGGCGGTAATCGTCGGGCACGCGTTCAAGCTGCCCCTGGCTGACCTCAATATAAAAACCGTGGACCCGGTTGAATTGTACTTTCAGGTTGTGTATGCCGGTGCGTTCGCGCTCGCGCACTTCGAGTTCCAGCAAAAAACTGTCACCGTGGTTTTGTATGTTGCGTAGCTCATCCAATTCAGCGTCAAACCCGTGGTTGATCACGCCACCGTCGCGCACCAGCGCGGCCGGTTCGGGCAGCAGGGCGCGTTGCAGTAAATCCGCACACGCCGGGGGTGATATCAGCGACTTGCACAGCGTTTGCAGCCAGGGCGTGTCTGCCGATGAAGACAGCATGGCGGGCAAAAGCGCTGCGCGTTGCAGCGCCAGACCCAGCGCCACCAGTTCGCGCGGGCGCACCTGGCGCAAGGCGATGCGCGCGCTGATGCGTTGCACATCGCCCAGGCCTTTCAAGGCAGTGCGCAAATCGCGCCACACGCCAGCGCCGTGTTCCCCTTGCAATGCGGCGATGGCGTCAAGCCGTTGTTTTGCCAGTGCGCGTTCACGCGGCGGCTCCAGCAGCCAGCGTTTCAAAGTGCGACTACCCATGCCGGTCATGCAGGTGTCGAGCAATGAAAACAAGGTGGGGCTGTCTTCGCCGCGCAGGGTTTGGGTCAATTCCAGATTGCGCCGCGTGGTGGCAGGCAGGTCTATGCGTTCCTCGTTGCGCTCGACCCGCAGCTTTTGCACATGGGTCAGGCTGCGCCCTTGCGTGTGTTCAGCATAGGCCAGCAGTGCCGAAGCTGCCGCGTGGGCTTGCACCAGGTCTTGCGCCTGCCAGGCTTCCAATGAAGCTGCATGCAATTGTTCGAAAAGCTTGCGCTGACCCAGGCTGCTGTCAAACGCCCAGGCTGGCCGTTCAGACTTGACGCTGACACCAGCCAGCAGCGGCAGCAAATGCACAGGCAGTTCGCTGCTGTGAATCACTTCGCTGGGCGCAATGCGTGCGATCCACGCAGGCAATTGATCGGCAGAGCATTCGGCCAGGCGCAATTCGCCCTCGGTCACGCTCAACCACGCCAACCCGCAACCTTGTGCTTTGCCTGCGCGTTCGCCGGCGTGCACCGCCAGCACATATACCTCGGTTTTGTCGTTCAACAATTCGGTATCGGTCAAGGTACCCGGTGTGACCACGCGAACCACTTTGCGCTCGACCGGACCTTTGCCGCCGACTTCACCGACTTGTTCGCAAATGGCGACGGATTCGCCGAGTTTGATCAGCCGTGACAAATAACTGTCAACAGAGTGAAACGGCACGCCGGCCATGACCACAGGCTGGCCGGCGGACTGACCGCGTTGTGTCAAGGTGATGTCAAGGAGGCGCGCGGCTTTTTCCGCGTCTTCAAAAAACAGTTCGTAAAAATCGCCCATGCGGTAGAACAGCATCGTCTGCGGAAAGTCTGCTTTCAGACCCAGGTACTGGGTCATCATGGGGGTGTGGTTTGAATTGTCTGCCATGTGTACGCAGAGCTGTTCAAATATTATTTGGTGTTATCAATGTCTTGTCGCAACTCCGCGATGGCCTGTGCCGGCACCGCCTTGTCAGCCACCCCTGAAAACTTCGAATACGGTTGCAGCAGGCTGACCATCTGGCCGTAGACCTTGGGGTTGGCCGCCAGGCATTCGCGCTGGTGCAAATAATCGGCCTCGCCGGTGAAGTTGCCCACCAGACCGCCGGCTTCGGTGACCAGCAGCGCGCCGGCCGCCATGTCCCAGGGATGCAGGTCGGTTTCAAAAAAACCATCGCTGAAACCGGCTGCCACATAGGCTAGGTCCAGCGCCGCCGCGCCCGGGCGGCGCACGCCGGCCGTGCGCTTCATCACTTCGCCCATCATGCTCAGGTAAGCCGTGAAATCGTCGCCCTCGCGGAACGGGAAACCGGTGGTGATCAGGCATTCCTGCATGCGTATGCGCTTGCTAACGCGCAAACGGCGGTCGTTGAGGAAGGCGCCGCGCCCGCGTGTGGAGGTGAACAAATCGTTGCGCGTCGGGTCGTAGACCACGGCCTGTTCCAGGCGGCCGCGGCTTTGCAGCGCAATGCTGACGCAGTAATACGGGAACCCGTGGATGAAGTTGGTGGTGCCGTCCAGCGGATCGATGATCCACAGGTGTTCGACGTTCGGGTTGCCGTGCGTCTTGCCGGACTCCTCGGCCAGGATGCCGTGGTCAGGGTAGGCGTTGAGCAGGGTTTCAATGATGGTGTTTTCGCTGGCTTGATCGACCTCGGTGACAAAGTCGTTTTCTATTTTTTTTGACACGCGAACCGATTCCACATCCAGGGCTGCGCGGTTGATGATGGCTCCGGCCGCCCGCGCCGCCTTGATGGCGATGTTGAGCATGGGGTGGATGGAGGATGAGGAAGCGGTGGTGGTCATGGAGGGGGATTGGCAAGCCTGTGTTGAACGCGTACAAGCAGCGTCTATCTGCAAAAAAACACGCCCGGCAGAGCGGGCGGCGACAATAGGCGCTATTTTAGTCCCATGCACACTCGCTTCATTCTGATCGAAACCAGCCACGCCGGCAATGTCGGCGCGACGGCGCGCGCTATGCGTGTCATGGGCTTTGACGATCTGGTGCTGGTCAAGCCGCGCTGGGCCAATATGTTGCGCCGCGAGGAAACCATTCAACGCGCCAGCGGTGCTTTGAATGTGCTGGAAAAAGCCCGCATTGTCGAGACGCTGGACGAGGCGCTCGACGGTATGACGCAGTTGTGCGCCACCGCCATGACGCCGCGTGATTTCGGCCCGCCTACGCGCACACCGCGCGATCATTTCGCGCAAATGCCGGCGCCTGCTCAAGCGGCTGGCGGCATGGCTTTTTTGTTCGGCTCCGAGCGCTTCGGCATGAAAAACGAAGATGTTTACCGCTGCCACGCCGCGTTGAGCATCCCGACCGACCCGGCCTTCGGCTCGCTGAATATTGCCGGCGCGGTGCAGGTGATCGCCTACGAATGGCGGCTGGCGCTGGGCGGATTTGCGGTGCAAGACGCGGTCTCGCCGGTTCTACAGGCAGACGCGGCACAAATCGCCGGCCTGTTGTCGCATTGGCAACAGTCGCTGACTGACATCGGTTTTCTCGACCCGAAGGCGCCTAAAAAACTCATGCCGCGTCTGAACCAGTTGTTCAACCGCGCCGGTCTGAGCGAGGAAGAGGTACATATTCTGCGGGGCATTGTCAAGGCCATGACGCAGGCCGCGCGGCAAAAAAGTTAGACTCTTTGCATGTTTTCAAGATTACGCTCCGACATACAAACCATTCTCGACCGTGACCCTGCCGCGCGCAGCTGGTTCGAGGTCTTGACCTGTTACCCCGGATTGCATGCCTTGGTGCTGCACCGTCTGGCACACGGCTGCTGGGGCCTGGGCTTGAAATGGCCGGGGCGTTTCATCTCTCATGTGTCGCGATTTTTGACCGGCATTGAAATCCATCCGGCGGCGGTCATCGGTTCGGGCGTGTTCTTTGACCATGCCATGGGTGTGGTGGTCGGTGAAACCGCCGAGATCGGCGACGGCTGCACGATTTACCAGGGCGTGACGCTGGGCGGCACCTCGCTGTACAAAGGCGCCAAACGCCACCCAACGCTGGGTCGCAATGTGGTGGTCGGCGCCGGCGCCAAGGTGCTCGGCGGCTTCACGGTCGGTGACGGCGCCAAAGTCGGCAGCAATGCCGTGGTCACCAAACCTGTACCCCCCGGGGCCACAGCGGTCGGCAACCCGGCGCGCATCATCGAAGCCAAAACCGATGCGGTGCGCGAGGAAGTCGCTTCCAAAATGGGTTTTTCCGCTTACGGCGTGACGCAAAACGACGACCCGCTCAGTCAGGCCATACGCGGGCTGATCGACTACACGGCCGACCAGGACAAGCAAATCGCCATGCTGTGGCAGGCGCTGGAAAAATTGTCACAAGGCTCCTTGAACGCCTCGGATTGCGTGCCGCAGGATGCCGCCAGAAACATACACGCTGACATTGAAAAGCTGAACAAACTCATTGATTGACGGTTTAAAGCGCAGCGGTTTCAAGCCGATTCTCAAGACATGTCCGCCTTCATCAAACTGCACCCGCACAACCTGATTTTTCAGCGCGCGGGTGACGGCAGTTACACCGCTGATCTGTCATGCAGCATCGAGCAATACGGCTTGATGGTGCGCGATTGCCTGATTCAGTTGCTGTTATTTGCGCCTAATGCATTTCACTCGCATTGGTTGATGGTGTGCGAGGATCCGGCGCAGCTCAATGTGCCCGGTTTTGCCGTGTTTTTACGGTCGCTGGAAAAGTATATGTTTGTCACCCTGCACTATTCGCCACAGGATGCTGTCATGCACAGTTCGCAGGCAGCCCATACAAGCCTGAGCGGCTCCCATGCAAGTGAACTGTTTTTTGACAAGATGTATTTTGATATTGATCAGGTCACTTTCCAACTGATCAAGGACTGAAACTCAGACCGGCGGCGTATAGGCGCGCACAGCTGTTTTAGGCCGGAAGGCTATGCAAAACGCGTCCCGGGTCTGCATGTACGGCCCGCCGATCAAATCAATGCAATACGGCACGGCGGCAAAGATGCCGTCGACCAGGCTGGCGCCCTGCGCATCTTTCAAGCCGCCCAGGGTTTCGGTGATCGACTTGGGCTGACCCGGCAGATTGATGAGCAGGCTGTTAGCGCGAATCACCGCGACCTGTCTGGACAGAATGGCGGTAGGCACAAAGCGCAGGCTGATCTGGCGCATTTGCTCGCCGAGGCCGGGCATTTCTTTATCAGCAATTGCCAGCGTCGCCTCGGGTGTGACATCGCGTTTGGCCGGGCCGGTGCCGCCGGTGGTCAGCACCAGCGAACACCCAGCGTCCACCAGTTCTATGAGTGTCTGGCTGATCAGCGCTTGTTCATCCGGGATCAGCCGTGCTTCAAATGCCAGCGGATTGTGCAAAGCCTGTTGCAGCCACTCGCGCAGCGCCGGCAGGCCTTTGTCTTCGTAAGTGCCGCTGGAGGCGCGGTCGCTGACGGACACGATGCCGATGCGAACCGTGTCTAAAGAGGGGTCTGCATTCACGGGTTTTCTGCCTTTTGCGCGGACAACTGATCGCGCACGAGTTTGAAAATATCGCGGTAGGCACGGCCCTGGCGGGTGAACGCGCCTTGGGGTACCGCGCTTTTGTCCGGCAGCCCGTCTTTGCGTGCCTGACGGATGAGGGCGCGCAATTGCTGGCTGTCGGTGCCGGGGTGGGCAGCCAGCCAGTCGGCCAGTGCCTGATCGTCTTTCAGCAAACGGTCGCGCCAGAGTTCGCTCATGTACAAGGCCAGGGTTTCCTCGGCGCTCCCGTTGTGTTGCACGTCCAGTGCGTCGCGGATCGCCTGCACCTGCGCCTCGTCCAGTTTGCGCATCAGCTTGCCGACAAATTGCATCTGGCGGCGCAGGCCTTCGAAATTGGTGATTTTTTTGGCGTCGCGTATGGCTTCAAACAGCAAATCGGGCACATGCTGCTGCGCGACCAGTTGCTGCATCGCGTCCTGGCGCAGTTGCAGCAGGTCTTCGCCGAGCTTTTGCAGCTCGTTGCTTTCGCGTTTAAGGTCGGTACGGCTGGCGCTGTCGCTGCCTTTGAGGTCGCGTTTGAGCTCCAGATCAAGTTCGCTGCCTTCGGCAACAAAATGACCTTTGACGTAATAACCTTTGGTGGGTTTGCGTGACATGTCATGGGGTTAATGGTATGGCAAGTATCATAGCCGTCGATATGAACCCCAACTCCAACCCCCATTCCTCCTCTGACAAAGCCCTGCCGGGTTTCAGTCACAGCAGTGCTCAGTTTGAAGCTCTGGTCGACAGCGCGCTCGCGCACGCCAAAAAATTGGGCGCCACCGATGCCGCCGCAGAAGCCTCCGAAGGATGCGGATTGAGCATATCCGTGCGCAAGGGCGATCTCGAAAACGTCGAACGCAACCGCGACAAATCGCTGGGTGTCTCGATCTACGTCGGCAACCGCCGCGGCAGCGCCAGCACCTCGGACTTCTCCGTAGCGGCGATCGAGCGCACTGTACAGGCCGCCTTTGATATCGCCCGCTTCACCGCCGAAGACCCGATGGCCGGTCTGCCTGATGCCGATCTCATCGCTCACGAGCAGCGCGACCTGGATTTGTTTCATCCCTGGGCCATCAACAGCGAACAGGCGGCTGAACTCGCTCTGCGCTGCGAAGCCGCGGCTTTGCAAACCGATGCGCGTATCACCAACAGCGAAGGCGCGGCGGTGTCGGCGCAGCAAAGCCATTTCTTCAGCGCGCACACGCACGGCTTTCGCGGCGGCTACGCCAGTTCGCGCCACAGCGTGTCGGTGGCGCCTATCGCCGGTACCGGCGACGATATGCAGCGCGACGCCTGGTACAGCTCCATGCGCCACCCGGATGAACTGGCCGCGCCCGAGGTTGTCGGCCGCTACGCCGCTGAACGCGCCTTAAGCCGTTTGCACGGGCGCAAAATCCGCACCGTCAGTTGCCCGGTGCTGTTCGAGTCGCCGCTGGCCTCCGGCCTGCTTGGCGGCCTGGTGCACGCCTTGAGCGGCGGCGCGCTCTACCGCAAAAGCAGTTTTCTGCTGGACTCGCTGGGCAAGCAAGTGCTGCCCGCGCACATCAATGTGCTCGAAGACCCGTTTGTCTTGCGCGGCAAGGGCAGTTCGCCGTTTGATGAAGAGGGCGTCAAAACCAGCGCCCGTCAATTGATTCATGACGGCAAGGTGCAAGGCTATTTCCTGAGCAGCTATTCGGCGCGCAAACTCGGCATGACCACCACCGGCAACGCCGGCGGATCGCACAACCTGGTGATGTCGTCGACACACACCCGCCCGGACGACGATTTGCAGGCCATGCTGAAAAAACTCGGCACCGGTTTGTTCGTCATCGAATTGATGGGCCAGGGCATCAACTATGTGACTGGCGACTACTCGCGCGGCGCCAGCGGCTTCTGGGTGGAGAAGGGCGAAATCGCTTACCCGGTGCAGGAAATCACCATCGCCGGCAATATGAAAGACATGTTGATGGGCATACAAGCCGTAGGCGCCGACACCTATAACTACGGTACCAAGTCGGTGGGTTCAGTGTTGATCAACCGCATGAGAGTGGCCGGCGCCTGAGCCCTTTCTCAGCGGATGAGAACCACCATGGCGTTGTCCGGCCAGTGCGCCCACAGGCGCTGACCGATGTCGATGTGTTCGTGGTGCCTGTCGGTGTTCGTTACCCAGGCTTGCAGTGATTTGCCGTTGCCCATTCTGAGGTGGTAACTGGTGTAACTGCCGAAGTAAGACATGCTGTCGACCGCGCAAGCCACTGTGTTGTGGCTGTTGCCGGGGTCTTGCCGGCTCAACTGTATTTTTTCCGGACGCAAAGCCACAGTCACCGGCATGCCCAGGTGACCGGAAATGCCGTGTCCCACATGAAAGCTGCAGACATCGCTGCTGATCACCGCATGGTCGGGCTGGTCTTCTGATATTTCGCCGTCCAGCAGATTCACATTGCCGACAAAGTCTGCGACAAAGCGGCAATTGGGGTATTCGTAGACCTCGCTGGGTGCGCCTACCTGTAGAAATTTGCCTTCGTTCATGACCGCGATGCGGTCGGCCATGGTCATGGCCTCGTCCTGGTCGTGCGTCACCATGACGCAGGTGACTCCGACTTTTTTGATGATGTTGACCAGTTCGACCTGGGTTTCCTCGCGCAGTTTTTTGTCCAGGGCGCCCAGCGGTTCATCCAGCATCAGCAACTGCGGCCGCTTGACCAGGCTGCGCACCAGTGCCACGCGTTGCTGCTGACCGCCGGAGAGCTGGTGCGGGCTGCGTTTGGCGAATTTCTGCAATTGCACCAGTTGCAGCATGTCTTCCACGCGCTGCGCAATTTCCGCCTTGGCCACGCCGTCGCGTTTCAAGCCGAAGGCCACGTTCTCCCAGACGTTCAAATGTGGAAACAGCGCGTACGATTGGAACATCATGTTCATCGGACGCTCATAAGGCGGCAGGTCGGTGACGTCTTTGCCGTCGAGCCAGACGCGGCCGCTGCTGGGGGTTTCAAAACCGGAGAGTACACGCAGCAGTGTGGATTTGCCGCAGCCGGAGGAACCGAGCAGCGCAAATATTTCGCCGCGTTCAATGTCCAGGCTGACATCATTGACGGCAATCGTGTCGCCAAAGCGTTTCGTGATGTGATCTATGCGCAGGTAAACAGGGGAGTCGGCCACGGTGTTTGTCAAAGGAAAGTTGGCGGGCATCGCGCTTGACATAAGGCGACATCACCGGGATTTTAGGCACGAACTCACAAGCTTGACTTCACAGACACAATCTGCATGACAGACAAGCTTGGTGCGGCCTCTTGTGTGCCGCGCCGGGTCAATCCTCCAACCAGGCTTTCAACACCATGGATACCAATGCTTTTTCGCTGGAACAACGCCTGCAACAGCTACGCAGCGCCGGGGTGCACTCGGTGTTCGCCCAGTTCACCGACATCCTAGGCGGCGTACGCGGCAAGCTGGTACCGCTGGACCATGTGCAGCAGTTGATCGACGAGGGCGCCGGGTTTTCAGGGCCGTCGATCTGGGGCACCGGCCTGCCACGCACCGGCCCGCGCTCCGAGTACTATGGACGCATCGTGCCTGACAGCTTACAAGCGCTGCCCTGGTGGCCGGGTGTGGCGCGTGCGGTGTGCAGCGGTTGAAGCAGCAGGGATTGACAGCCTGGGTTGGTATTGAGCCCGAGTTTT
>SHXP01000027.1 GCA_009693225.1 Limnohabitans sp.
GGGCAGTGCTGCCAGTTCAGACAAGTTCTTATTAACAATTTTCGCCTTGCGAGTAGACTTCTTCATGGTGGTTGAGCTTTCTTCGGTTCAGGTTGAGGATGTCAAGAACCCGCATTCTGGGCCCTCGACTGCTTCAACCACCAACTCAATCTTCAACTACGGGCGGGACACCCTCGAATATTTGCAAGAGCAATTTGACATGTGCAGTGTGGCAGAGAAGGTGCTGATTCAAGCGTGGTTAGATAGTTGAAATAGAAGTCCCGCCGGTTTTGGGTACCTGTACGCTTAAGATAATTAAACGGCCTCTACTGGTATCAACACTGTTAATTGACATCGTAATTTCAGTTTGAAAATAATTTCATTTTAATTGTGTTGAGAAAGGCAAAGTACGGCACATTTCATATGCAAGACAATAGAAGCAAATCTTTATTTGCTTGGAAATGAAAACTATCCTCACTTTCACCCGCCCAGACGACTGGCACGTACACCTGCGCGACGGCGTCGCGCTCGCTGCCGTCGTCCCGCACACCGCCGCGCAATTTGCCCGCGCCATCGTCATGCCCAACCTCAAGCCGCCGGTCACCACCACCGCGCAGGCCATGGCTTACCGTGACCGCATACGCGCTGCCCTGCCTGCCGGCAGTGACTTTCAACCGCTGATGACGCTGTATCTGACCGACCAGACCCCGGCAGGGGAAATCCTCAAGGCGCACGAAGCCGCAGTGGTGGCCGTCAAGCTCTACCCCGCAGGTGCCACCACCAACAGCAGTGCAGGCGTCACCGATTTGCGCCACACGCGTGCAGCGCTAGAGGCCATGCAGCGCGCAGGCATGCCCTTGCTGGTGCACGGCGAGGTCACCGATCCTGAGATTGACTTGTTCGACCGCGAAGCAGTGTTCATCGATAAGCACCTGATCCCTATGCGCCAGGATTTTCCCGAGCTGAAAATCGTTTTCGAGCACATCACCACCCGAGAAGCCGCCCAGTACGTGGCGCAAGCCGGTGCGCACACTGCTGCCACCATCACCGCCCACCATTTGCTGTTCAACCGCAACGCCTTGTTTCTCGGCGGTGTGCGGCCGCACTATTACTGTTTGCCGGTACTCAAACGAGAAGTGCACAGGCAAGCTTTGTTGAAAGCCGCTGCGTCCGGCAGTGACCGCTTCTTTTTGGGCACGGACAGTGCCCCGCATGCCACGCATTTGAAAGAACACGCCAGCGGCTGCGCCGGTTGTTACACCGCTTTGTCGGCCCTGGAGTTGTATGCGCAAGTCTTTGACAGCATCCAAGCGCTGGACAAACTCGAAGCCTTTGCCAGCTTTCACGGATCGGACTTCTACGGCTTGCCGCGCAACACCGGCACAGTCACTTTGAAGCGCGAGGACTGGACATTACCCGAAGAGTTGCCGCTGGGCCAAGCCGGCATCAAACCCTTGTGCGGCGGTGAAACCCTTGCCTGGCGCTTGGTCGCTGACTGACTTGGTGTTGCACATCGACTGGCAGCAGCCCTGGTTCATGCCGTGGGCGCAGTACGGTGACAAAGTGCAACTGCACTGGCAAGCAAGGCCCGGGGAATTGCACCTGGCCTTGAACCGATCATGGTCAGAACAGCCTGCGCTGACCCAAACCCAAACCCAAACCGCAGACACCATCAATGGCTGTCACCGCGAACCAGATACAGATCAAGCCGGCGATCCGGCCGTGCAGCACATGCGTTTTGTGCGGCAACAAGACTTGCCCGCAGACACTGCCTACGAATCCTTCATTTTTCATCACCAGCAAATCCCCACGCGCAATAACGCACACGATTTCTTCAACGGTTTGTGCTGGCTGCGTTTCCGGCTAAGCAAAGCGCGTTTAAACCTTTTGCAAGCGCAGAACATTGCCACAGAAGGTGTGGGCGCACGGCGCGGCGCGTTGCGCGATGCACTCACACTGTTTGATGAAAACGCTGCCTTGCTGTGCGCACCGCCGCTGCTGTGGCAGGCTTTGAAACACAAGCAGTGGCGTGAATTGTTTGTCACGCAGCGCGACGGATGGCAACCAGCGCGTTTGGTGTTGTTCGGACACGCGCTGCTGGAAAAATTGTTGCAGCCTTACAAAGGCATCACCGCGCACGTGTTGTGTCTGCCCATGCCTTGTTTGTCCAGTGATGAAGAAGTTGACGCCTGGTTGTGTCAACAATTGACGCCAGCCTTTTTGGACACCAAGCCCTTTGTGCCGCTGCCTCTGGCTGGGGTTCCAGGTTGGTGGCATGGTAACGAAGTCCCTGCTTTTTTTGAGGACAAAAAAGTATTCAGAGATTGAAAACACGGGAACACCCTTACATTCACTTCATCTGGCCTGATCGTGTGGGCTGGTTTTAAAGGACTTCATGAAACGCATTTTTCTTTTGATCGTCACCAACCTTGCCGTCATGCTGGTGCTGGGCATTGTCGCCAGCCTGCTGGGCGTGAACCGCTTTTTGACGGCCAATGGCTTGAACCTCACCGCCTTGCTCGGCTTTGCCGCTGTCATGGGCTTTGGTGGTGCGTTCATTTCTTTGCTGATCAGCAAACCCATGGCCAAATGGACCACGGGCGCGCAGGTCATCTCACAGCCGCAAAGCTTGGACGAAGTCTGGCTGCTCGACACCGTGCGTCAACTGTCGCAACGCGCGGGACTAGACATGCCCGAAGTCGCCATTTACGACGGCGAACCGAATGCCTTTGCCACCGGCGCTTTCCGCAACTCGGCCTTGGTGGCAGTGTCCACCGGATTGCTGCAAGGCATGACACGCGAAGAGGTCGAAGCAGTGCTGGCCCACGAAGTCGCGCACATTCAAAACGGCGACATGGTCACACTCACGCTGGTGCAAGGCGTGCTCAACACCTTTGTGGTGTTCCTCAGCCGTGTCATCAGTTATGCGGTGGACAGCTTCCTGCGCAAAAACGACGAGGAAAACACCGGCCCCGGTATCGCCTATTACGTCACCAGCATCGTGCTCGACATTGTTCTGGGTATTGCCGCCAGCATCGTCGTCGCCTGGTTCAGCCGCCAGCGTGAATTCCGCGCCGACGCCGGCGCCGCCGCATTGATGGGGCGCAAGCAACCGATGGTCAATGCCTTGACACGTTTGCAGCATATGCAGTCCGAGGGTCTGCCGCCCAGTTTGCAGGCCATGGGTATCAGCGGCGGTCTGGGCAAGATGTTCTCTTCGCACCCGCCTTTGGAAGAGCGGATTGCGGCTTTGCAAAACGACGCCTGAATCTGAAGCTCAATCAGACGCGATCAGCCCAAGGCCAGGGCGATCGCGTTTTTTTACTTGCGGTTTCGGGCACTTGGGCAGATCAAACCAGCTGCGCACATCCTCTTCCAGGCCGACGCCGTGCATGTAGTTGTAAATCGCTTTCTTTAGACCGCGCCCGAGTAAGTTGTGGTCGGTGCCGGTCGGGTCGACAAAGCCGACATCGTTTTGCGCAAACCCGCCCGGCGATAAAGGCAGCAATGTCACGCCATAGGCTGAGGGGTTCATTCCAACGGGTGAATGCACGGTGCAAGCAAAGCGATGGAAAAAGCCGCTGTGTATGCAACCGTTTTCAAACAACTGCCGCACATACTCCAGCGCGTCCACCGTGTCCTGCACGGTTTGTGTGGGGAAACCGTACATCAGGTAGGCGTGTACCAGCACACCGGCACG
Organism: Limnohabitans sp.; assembly: GCA_009693225.1. Lineage (GTDB taxonomy): Bacteria > Pseudomonadota > Gammaproteobacteria > Burkholderiales > Burkholderiaceae_C > Limnohabitans. The sequence goes on from SHXP01000027.1 coordinate 3,680, forward strand.
CGCAAAGCCTTGCGTCACGCGTGCCACCTGCGCCACAGTCACACCTTTTTGCATCAGTGTCAGCAAGCGGTCGGAGGCGACTTCCAGCCCGCCTGACATGGCGATGCAACCGCTCTCGGCCAGCAATTCGCACAAGTCCGGCGTGAAGGTTTTCTCGAAGCGGATATTGCCCCACCAGGTCAGCTGCAATTGACGGCGCAGTATTTCCTCGGCCATGGCTTTGAGCGCCTTGGGCGGCGCGGCTTCATCGACAAAATGAAAGCCGGTCTGGCCTGTTTCTGCAATGATGCGCTCTATGCGATCGACCAGCGTGGTCGCCGTGGCCGCGTCATAGCGTGAAATGTAGTCCAGCGAAACATCGCAAAAACTGCATTTCTTCCAATAGCAACCATGGGCCACGGTCAGTTTGTTCCAGCGCCCGTCGCTCCACAGTCTGTGCATGGGGTTGAACATGTCAAGCAGCGACAAATAATCGTGCAGCGGCAAACCGTCCCAGGTCGGTGTGCCCACATCGTCAAAGGCCACATCCGGTTCAGCCCAATTGATGTATTTCACCGCGCCATCCACACGCACAAAACTGCGCACCAGGCGTTCACCGGCGTCCAATGTCACCATGTCGACAAAGTCGAACAAGCGCAGTTCACCCAAGGAACGCAACTCGGTGTTGACATAACCGCCGCCCAGGCACACCGCCACCCGGGGTTGATGAAGCTTGATGGTTTGCGCGATGCGCAGCGCTGCATACACCGCGCCAGGCAACGGCACCGACAACAAGACCAGCGTGGGCTGATGTTCTTGCATGGCGTGCAGTGTCAGTTGCTGCAGCAGTGTGTCGATCAGATTCGGCGGCGCGGCCAGCGCATCGGCCAGCGCATCAAAGCTCGCCTGGCTGCCTGCCAATGATTCACCGTAGCGCACAAATTCAAAACGCGCATCCACCGCGTAGCGCAGCACATCGGCGATGTCGTTCAGGTACAGCGTGGCCAGATGCCGCGCCCGGTACTGCTGCCCGAGTGCGCCGAAAGCCCAGCCGAGTGCGTCACCGCTGTCGTCTTCAAACGCGTCCAGCAAAGCGAAGCGCGGGCCTTCAGGCAGAAAACCGCGGCCTGCAATTCGGTGGCACAGCGTGGCGTCGCGCCCTTGCAAAAACGCAATCGCCGGTGCAATGGTCTGCCGGTAGCGCGCAAAATGGTCCAGAAATGCATTCACGCTGGCGCTGCGATGGGCTTCGGGCAATGCCAATGCGAGTTCCCGCACTTTCGTCAGGCACTCAGGTGTCAACAACTGCAACACCAAAGCCAGCGCCAAATCAACTTGCTGCGCCTCGATGTCACGGCTGCGCAAAAACCCCGTCAGGTAAGCGGTGGACGGGTAGGGCGTGTTGAGTTGCGTCATCGGCGGGATGACGCTGAGCACGCGCGCCTGTGCAGGCGTTGCGGGCGAGGCGGCGTGCAAAGTCAGACGATCAGACAAACATCAGGCAGGCAAATAACCGTCCACCGACAAATAGCGCTCGCCGGTGTCGTAGTTAAAGCCCAGCACCCTGGCGCCTGACGGCAGTTCGGGCAGCTTTTGCGCAATCGCGGCCAGCGTGGCGCCGCTGGAAATACCGACCAGCATGCCTTCTTCACGGGCTGCGCGGCGACCGTATTCACGCGCATCCTCTGCATCAACCTGAATGACGCCGGTCAGCAAATCGGTGTGCAGATTTTTAGGGATAAAGCCCGCGCCTATGCCTTGTATGGGGTGCGGCGAGGGCGCGCCGCCGGAGATGACAGGTGAGGCTTTGGGTTCGACCGCAAAGACTTGCAGCTTCGGCCATTTTTCTTTCAGCACCTGGGCGCAGCCTGTCAGGTGACCGCCGGTGCCCACGCCGGTGATCAGCGCATCCAGACCTTCGGGGAAGTCAGCCAGGATTTCCAGCGCTGTTGTGTGCACGTGAACCGTGATATTGGCAGGATTTTCAAACTGCTGCGGCATCCAAGCGCCGGGGGTGGCGTCCACCAGTTCCTGGGCCCGGGCAATCGCGCCCTTCATGCCTTTTTCACGCGGTGTCAAATCGAAAGTCGCACCGTAGGCCAGAATCAGGCGACGGCGCTCAATGCTCATGCTGTCGGGCATGACCAGCACCAGTTTGTAGCCTTTGACCGCAGCCACCATGGCCAGGCCGACGCCGGTGTTGCCCGAGGTCGGCTCGATGATGGTGCCGCCCGGTTTCAATACACCGGATTTCTCGGCGTCTTCCACCATCGACAAAGCAATACGGTCCTTGATCGAGCCGCCCGGATTGCTGCGCTCTGACTTGATCCACACGTTGTGATCCGCACCGAACAAACGGTTGATGCGGATATGCGGTGTGTGGCCGATGGTCTCCAGAATATGTTGGGCTTTCATAAGTGTACTCCTTGTTCAGTGTGTCTGATTTTGCAACACTTGCAAAGCTACTGCTTCGCCAAGTTTGATACCGTCAACCGCCGCCGACAGAATGCCGCCTGCATAACCCGCGCCTTCGCCGCCGGGGTACAGGCCACGCAGGTTCGGGCTTTGCAAACCAGCGTCGCGTTCGATGCGCAGCGGCGACGAGGTACGGGTTTCTACCCCCGTCAGCACCGCGTCCGCACGGTCAAAACCTTTGATTTTCCGGCCGAACACCGGCAGGGCTTCGCGCATGGCATCTATCGCATAAGCGGGCAGCACGTTTTGAAAACCGGTCATGTGCACGCCGGGTTTGTAAGACGGCTCGACATCGCCTAATGCTGTGGACGGTTTGCCTGCCAGCAGATCGCCGGCCAGTTGCGCCGGCGCTTGGTAATTGCTGCCGCCGGCCAGGTACGCCGCCGATTCGAGCTGACGTTGCAAGACCATGCCTGCCAGCGGATGAAAACCGTCGGCAGTGTCGCCTGTGTCCAAGCGTACGGCGTTACCCAACTCCTGTCCCAGTGTGGCTTCAAACAAAGCCGCGTCTGTTGGGTAATCGCCGGGGTCAATGCCGACCACCAGGCCTGCGTTGGCGTTGCGCTCGTTGCGTGAATACTGGCTCATGCCGTTGGTGACCACACCCCCGGCTTCGCTGGTGGCGGCGACCACGGTGCCGCCCGGGCACATGCAAAAGCTGTACGCCGTGCGGCCGTTGGCCGCGTGGTGCACCAGCTTGTAGTCGGCCGCGCCCAGCATAGAGTGACCGGCGTGTATACCCCAGCGTGCCTTGTCGATCAGGCCTTGCGGATGTTCGATGCGCACGCCGATGGAAAAGGCTTTGGCCAGCATGGCCACGCCGTGTCTGTGCAACATGGTGAAGCTGTCGCGCGCGCTGTGCCCGAGTGCCATCACCACGTGCTGCGCGTTCAAGCTGTAGCGCTCACCGCTGTCTTGTTGCAGTATGTGCAGGGCTTGCAACTGCCGTTGTGCGCCGCAGCTGTCAAACGATAGGTCGACCACACGCTGGTTGAAACGCACCTCGCCGCCCAGGCGGATGATGTGTTCGCGCAAACCTTCGACCACCTTGACCAGTTTGAACGTGCCTATGTGCGGATGCGCCGCCCACAATATGTCCTCGGGCGCGCCAAAGCGCACAAACTCCTGCATGACTTTGCGGCCCAGATGGCGCGGGTCCTTGATCTGGCTGTAGAGCTTGCCGTCGGAAAACGTGCCGGCACCGCCTTCGCCGAATTGCACATTGCTCTCGGGTTTGAGCACAGACTTGCGCCACAAGCCCCAGGTGTCTTGGGTGCGCTGGCGCACCGGCGGCCCGCGCTCGATGACGATGGGCTTGAGCCTCATTTGCGCCAGCACCAGCGCGGCGAACATGCCGCAAGGCCCGAAGCCTACCACCACTGGGCGCAGGCCGCCTGCCGGGCTCCAGTCGGCAGGCGCTTGCACCGGCGGTCGCCACAACATGTCGGGTGTGGCCTGTATGTGCGGGTGTGTGGCGTGTTGTTGCAGCAGTTGCGCCGCTCGGGCCGGGTTGTGCAGGCTGATGTCGACGATGTAGACCACCAGCAGCTTGTGCTTGCGCGCGTCAAAACTGCGTTTGAACACCGACAGCGTGGCGATGTCTTCTTTGGTGATGCTTAAAGCCTGCGCGGCAAGTTCGCGCAACGCAGCGTCAGGGTGCGGCGGCAGTTGTCGGTCGGCGTCGGTTTCGGCGGGGGCGTCGGCGGCGCGCGGCGGTTGCAGCGGTAGGGCCGACCAAGGCAGTTTGAGTTCGGACAGGCGGATCATTTGCGTGGCCCGTGGTTATCGGGCAGTGGCGGCGTTGATCAATGATTTTAGGTTGGCGGCATTCACAGAGGTAAATTCGCGGATTTTGAAGGCGCAGACATTGCAGTGATCAATCCGTTTGAAACATAAGCGGATAATCCACCTGTGAAGCTCACCAGGCCGTCGCTGGTGCAATCTGGGAAACCAGGCACTGGAGGAACGTCCGGACTGCACAGGACAGCGCAGGAGGTAACACCTCTCCACCGTGAGGTGAGGATCAGAGCAACAGAGACGAGCCGATTAAGTTCGGGTGAAACGGGCAATCTCTGCGCGCAGCAATACCAAGTAGGCCAACGTTGAGGCGGTCCGCTGAGTTGGCGGGTAGGTAGCACCGAGCCGGGCAGGCGACTCCCGGCCCAGAGGAATGACGGTCACGCGCCGGGCAACCGGCGTGCACAGAATCCGGCGTATCGGTGGGCTTCACACTTTTTTTTATTCGTTCCTGATATGCGCCACATGTGCCAACATCGAGCGCATGGCCACTGGCCACAGCTGCTGCGGCACATCGTCGTAGGCCTGCGGCAGCCAGCTGTCCGGGTCGCCGTGCGGCATGGCTTGCATGACGCGGCGCACCTTGGCATCCCGCGCCAGCCGGTGCGCTTTCAAACGCGCAATGCAATCCAGCGCGCTATAGAGCTCGCCCCATTCATTGCCCAGCACATAGCCGTGCGCGGGAAGAATGAACTCCACCTGGTACTGTATACAAAGCGCAGACAGTGTGTCCAATGAAGCAAGGTAGTCGCCCATATGGCCGTCGGGCGGGTCGATCACCGTGGTGCTGCCGTTCAAGATGTGGTCGCCGCTGATTAGCAAGCCGTCTTCCTCCAGAATCAGACACAGGTGGTTGGCGGCATGGCCCGGCGTGTGCACCGTGCGCAGGGTGTGCGTGTCGCCGCCGCTGTGCAGCATAAGACTATCGCCGTCGTTCAGCGCATGGTCAGGGACAAAGCGGCTGTGGGCACGCGCTGTATCCGCCGACGCCATGCCCATGATGCGCACGTTCACACCATGGTCAGCGCACCGTTGTTTCAACAACGCAGCACCGGGTGAATGGTCGGGGTGCGAATGTGTGCAAACGATGAAGCGCACATCGCCGCCGCAGGCCTGCCACAGTCGTTGCAAGTGTTCGCGGTCCAGCGGGCCCGGGTCGATGACGATGAAGCCGCTGTCTGCGTCCCCGATCAAATAAGAATTGGTGCCGGGTCCGGTCATCATGCCAGGGTTGGGCGCGGTCAGACGTTGCACGTGGGCCAGCAAGCGCACCGGCTTGTCAGATTGCCAGTCCAGGTGATGCACGATTTGCCCGTCGCGGCAGGTCAGGGCCAGTTCACCGAAAGGCGGTTCGTGTTCCATGTGGCGCGACTCTTTGCCGTTCATCCAGCCGGCGCGCGGGCAGCTGTGGAACCAGGGTTGCTCATTGGCGCAAGCGGCCAGCACCGCGTCCACGCTGTCAAACGCCTGCATGCGTTCGAGCGAGCGTATGGTCGGGAAGATGATGAAGAAGTCGTTGTTGCGGTGTCTTTGCAGCGCTTCTTTCGGTCGAATCCACAGCGGCTCGAACTGCTCTTTGTCGTCTGCCACCGGCGTTTGTCCGTCCGGCATGCGCGCCACCAGAAACGGCACGTCAAAGCGGCGCTTCAAATCGCGATCCGTCACCCAGTGCGCCAGCACATACACCTGGTCTGCCGCCAGTTGCATGCCGCGCGCCTGAATCTGCGGCGCCAGTGCTTGCAAGCGGTCAAAGCCTTGTATGTCGTTCATGTCGGCCATGCGGCCGTCAGGGTGCGTGGCCAACAGCACGCCGAGTTCTTCAAAACTCTCACGGATCGCTGCTATTGCTTGTGTCAATCGCAGATCTGTCTGTGTGCTGCGCCGTTTCGCCAAGGCATGGATTTGCGCATCGGCAGCTTCGATGCCGCCGCCCGGAAACACATAGGCACCGGGTGCAAAACTCGCCTTCATTGAGCGCCGGGTCATCAGCACTTCAATGCCGTCATCGCTGTCGCGCAAGAGCAGGACGGTGGCAGCGGGCAGCACGGGGACGGGGGGACGTTGGGGATGCAGTTGTAAATGAGGGCGGAGCATGGCGGTTATCTGTGGTTGGTCAGGCATGATAATCGGCGCATGCGTATCCGATTTACCAAAATGCAAGGCGCGGGCAACGATTTTGTGGTGCTCGACGAAACCCGGGGCTTGCTCGGCCTGACCGTTGCCGATTACCGTTTCCTGGCCGACCGCCATTTCGGCATCGGTGCCGATCAAATTCTCAGTGTTCGGGCCGCGCCGTCCCCGGATGTGGATTTTGAGTACGTGATACATAACGCCGATGGCGGCGAGGTCGAGCAATGCGGCAACGGCTCGCGTTGTTTCGTGCACTTTGTGCGCGAACAAGGACTGACTCAAAAAAACACGGTGCGCGTCAAGGTGCACAGCGGGGTCATCACTTTGCATGAACTGCCCGATGCGCAGGTCAAGGTGGACATGGGTGAGCCGGTGCTGGACTTACCGCGCATTCCTTTCAACCCCGCGCACGCGTCGGCGGTGAATGAACAAGCGCTGCTGTGGCGTTTGGCACTGGGCGATCAGCACGCCGATGTGGCGATTGTCTCCATGGGCAACCCGCATGCGGTGATGACGGTCAAGGACAGCGACAGCGCGCCCGTGTTGACCCAAGGCCCATTGATCGAACACCACCTGGCGTTTCCCAGCCGGGTGAATGCAGGCTTTATGCAAGTTGTGTCACCCTGGCAGATCAAACTGCGTGTGTTTGAGCGCGGCGCCGGCGAGACGCTGGCCTGCGGCACTGGTGCATGCGCGGCGGTGGTCGCCGGCATACGCCAGGGTGTGCTCGACAGCAAAGTAGAAGTGCAAACGCGCGGCGGCGTATTGACCATTGAATGGCAGGGCGACGGGCATCCGGTATTCATGACCGGGCCTGCAACCACCGTATTTACCGGCGAGATGGAGATAACAAGATGAACAACCCGATCACCCCGATCACCGAAGACGATATCGCCAATTTTCTGGTGAACACGCCGGACTTTTTCGACCGCCATGCCCAGTTGCTGGCCACGGTGCGCATTGTCAACCCGCACGGCCAGCGCGCCGTCAGTTTGCAGGAACGCCAGGCTGACATGCTGCGTGAAAAAATCCGCGCCCTGGAACAGCGCGTGATGGAGATGATCCGCAACGGCAGCGACAACGCGGTGCTGGCAGACCGTTTGCACCGTTGGGCGCAAAGCCTGTTGATTCTTCAGCAGCCGGTCGATTTGCCCGCCGCCATCGTCACCGAAATCCAGCACCATTTCATGGTGCCGCAAGTGGCTTTGCGCGTCTGGCGTGTGGCCGACAAATTCCAGAAAAAAGCCTTTGCGCAAAACATCAGCGAAGACGTGAAAAGCTTCACTGCCGGTTTGGCAGCGCCGTATTGCGGAACCAATAACGACTTTGAAGCCGTGCAATGGCTGGCGCACCCGCACGAAGCCAAGTCTGTGGCATTGCTGCCTTTGCGCAACAACGCCACGCCCTGGACCGATGCCAGCGTCAACACACTGGCAGGAGACAGCAGCACAGGTTTGCTGGTGCTGGCCTCGCCGGACCCGCAGCGTTTTCATCCGTCCATGGGCACCGAGGTGCTGAGCCGCATCGCCGAGCTGGCGGCGGCGGCGCTCACCCGTTTGCAATAAGCGCACAGCACATGAGCGACGACGCAGCACTGGTGCAACGCTATCTGGCGCATGCGCAGTTTGAAAAGCGTCTGGCCGCGCGCACCGTGGCTTTGTACACCGCTGACTTGCAGCGTTTACAAGCCCTGGCCGACAAAGACAAGGTGGCATTGACTGCTGTCCAGCCGCACCACATGCGGCGCTGGATGGCGCACATGCACAGCAGCGGCCGCTCGCCGCGCGGCATTGCCTTGATCACCTCGGGCTGGCGCGGTTTTTACGCCTGGCTGGGCCGTGAGGGGCTGGTCAGCAGCAACCCCTTGGCGGGTATGCGTGCACCCAAATCTGCCAAACCCTTGCCCAAGGCGTTGAATGTGGATGACGCTGTGCAACTCGCCTCTCACCACAACGATGAACAAGACCCGTGGCTGCAGGCGCGCGACATCGCCATGGTCGAATTGCTCTACAGCAGCGGTTTGCGCGTGGCCGAACTCACCGGTCTGGATGTGCAAGCCAGTGCAACGGCACGCGGCTGGATTGACATGGACAGCACCGAGGCGCATGTGCTGGGCAAAGGCTCGAAACGACGCAGCGTGCCGGTCGGCACGCAAGCCATCGCAGCCTTGCAACACTGGATCAGTTTGCGTGCGCAGCAGTTGCCCGAATACGCGCAGACGCAGACAGCTTTGTTTGTCGGCATACGCGGCACCCGTTTGAGCTCGCAAGCCGTCTGGCAGCGCTTGCGCGCGCGCGGCGTGCAGGCCGGCATCAGCACACCGGTGCATCCGCACATGCTGCGGCATTCGTTCGCCAGCCATGTGTTGCAGTCCAGCGGCGATTTGCGCGCCGTGCAGGAATTGCTGGGCCACGCCAACATCGGCACCACACAGATTTACACCCGGCTGGATTACCAGCACCTGGCCAAGGCCTACGATGCAGCGCATCCGCGCGCACGGCGAAAAAAACCATGAAAACCATACAACTCAAGGCCGGTAAAGAGCGCTCGGCATTACGCTTTCACCCCTGGGTGTTCGACAGTGCGATTGCCAAGGGCGGCGGCGACCCGGGCGAGACCGTGCGGGTCGAATCGCAAACCGGACAGTTTCTGGGCTGGGCCGCATTCAGCCCGACCTCGCGCATACGCGCACGCATCTGGAGTTTTCACAGCGAGGAGCGGATTGACGCGGCATTCTTTGAAAAACAAGTGGCGGCGGCCGTGGCCATGCGTGCTCGTTTGCAAGTGCCGAGCAACGGCGTGCGACTGATACACGGCGAGGCCGACGGTTTGCCGGGATTGATTGTCGACAGTTATGACGACACGCTGGTGGCGCAGTTTTTGTCAGCGGGCACCGAGCGTTTCAAGGCCGACATCGTCAAAGCGCTGGTGTTGCACACAGGCGCCAAACGTGTGTTCGAGCGCTCCGACTCGGGCGTGCGTGCGCGCGAAGGCCTGTGTCCGGTCACCGACTGGCTGTACCGCGCCGACGGCAGCAGCGACGACACCCACATCGTCATTCAAGAGCACCAGTGGTCGCTGGCGCTGGACATTGTCGAAGGCCACAAAACAGGTTTTTACCTGGACCAGCGCGACAGCCGTTTGAAGTTTGCCGAGTACGCGCTGCGTTTGAATCTGCGTCAGGTGCTGAACTGTTATTGCTATACCGGCGGCTTCAGCGTGGCAGCCTTGAGCGGCATGCGGCAAAGCGGTACCTTGAGTGATGGCGCGCAAGTCACCTCGATCGATTCGTCTGCTCCGGCGATCGCCAAGGCGCAGGCGAACGTGACGCGCAACGGTTTTGACGCACAGCGCCAGGTGTTCATGGACGCCGATGTGAACGCCAGACTGCGCAGCCTGCACAAAGAGGGCAGGCAGTTTGACGGCATCGTGCTCGATCCGCCCAAATTCGCGCCCAGCGCCGCCCATGCCGAGCGCGCCGCGCGCGCCTACAAGGACATCAACCGCTGGGCCTTCAAGCTGCTGGCGCCCGGCGGCGTGCTGTTCACTTACAGCTGTTCCGGCGGGATACCCCCCGAACTGTTTCACAAGATCGTCGCATCCGCAGGGACTGATGCAGGTGTAGACGCTTACATCCTGGAGCGGGTGCAGGCCGCGCCCGATCACCCGATGACGGTGAATTTCCCTGAGGGCGAGTATTTAAAAGGTCTTATTCTGATGAAGAAGTGAGCCACTGTCTTGAATCATGGCTACACTGCTCCACCTCCGATGTTTGTTTTGATTAAGGTTGATGCCCTATGTTGATACCCGCTACTGTCTTGACCGGATTTTTAGGCGCCGGCAAAACCACATTGCTCAAGCGCGTGCTGAGCGAAGACCACGGCCACAAAATCGCCATCATTGAAAACGAGTTCGGCGAAGAAAATATAGACAACGACATCCTGGTGTCTGACACCAAGGAACACATTGTGCAAATGAGCAATGGTTGTGTCTGCTGCACCATCCGTGAAGATTTGCGCACCACCTTGCAGGAACTGGCCGAGAAAAAACGCAAGGGCGAACTCGACTTTGACCGCGTCGTCATCGAGACCACCGGTCTGGCCGACCCTGGACCGGTGGCACAGACTTTTTTCATGGACGACGAGATTGCGGAAAGCTTTTTGCTGGATTCAGTGCTGACACTGGTCGACGCCAAACACGCGGCGCAAACGCTGAACAACCGCCAGGAGGCGCGCCGGCAAATCGGTTTTGCCGACCAGATCTTCATCAGCAAAAGCGAGCTGGTGTCAAAGGATGAAGTGGATGCTTTGCAACACCGGCTCAAACACATGAACCCGCGCGCGCCTCAGCACATTGTGCATTTCGGCGAGATCGGCATCGACAAGGTGTTTGATCTGCGCGGCTTCAACCTGAACACCACACTGGAGATTGACCCGGACTTTTTGAACGAAGGCCATGATCACCACCACCATGACGGCGAGCATTGCGACCATCCTTCGCATGCCCACGATCACCATGGTGACCATGACC
>SHXP01000028.1 GCA_009693225.1 Limnohabitans sp.
CTGATCACGTTGTTTGCACTGAGCAATTTGTGGATGGTGAGGAAACGAATCCTGGTCGCCAATGGGTGAGTGCGCACTAAACAGGGCAAAAGCCCTCAGTGAGGGAAGAAATTGCTTGAAAATACCGCAAAAGAGAGGGATTTTGCGATTGGATCATGGCAAATTTCACATGGTGAAGATTTGTTGCCCGGGAACTCTTTTAAACTTGAGTTTTTCAGTCCATCCCTTACATTGTCCCATTGGTAAGCTTTGCAGGAGAAGGCCTCATGACACCTTTGTTAGACAGTATCCATTCGCCGGCGGATGTACGGCGGCTGTCGCCGCATCAACTGCCTGCGCTTGCCGGTGAATTGCGCCATTTTCTGATTGAAAGTGTCGGCAAGACCGGCGGGCATTTCAGCTCCAACCTGGGTACGGTTGAGCTCACGGTGGCCCTGCATTACGTGTTTAATACGCCGCACGACCGCCTGGTATGGGATGTCGGCCACCAGACTTATCCGCACAAAATCCTCACCGGCCGCCGAGACCGCATGGGCAGTTTGCGTCAGCTCGGCGGCATTGCCGGTTTCCCTAAACGCGATGAAAGCGAATACGACGCCTTCGGCACCGCGCATTCATCGACCAGCATTTCTGCCACGCTTGGCATGGCCATGGCGGCGAAACAAAAAGGCGAGCAACGCCACAGCGTGGCCATCATCGGCGATGGTGCAATGACGGCTGGCATGGCTTTCGAGGCCATGAACAACGCCGGTGTGTCTGACTGCAATATGCTGGTCATCCTCAACGATAACGACATGTCGATCAGCCCGCCCGTGGGCGCCCTTAACAAGTATCTGGCGCAACTGATGAGCGGGCGTTTTTACACGGCTGCCAAAGAGGTCGGCCGGCAGGTGCTGAAAAACGCACCTCCGCTGTTCGAGCTGGCGCGTCGTCTGGAGCACCAGACCAAGGGGTTGATACTGCCGGCCACTTTGTTTGAAAAATTCGGTTTCAATTACATCGGCCCGATCGACGGCCACGACCTGGATGCATTGATTCCGACTTTGGAAAACATCAAGAATTTGAACGGGCCGCAGTTTCTGCATATCGTGACCCGCAAAGGCCAGGGTTACAGGCTGGCAGAAGCAGAACCGATCGTCTACCACGGCCCCGGTAAATTCGATCCCAAGGTCGGGTTGGTGCCGCCTGCGACCGCACCCAAACAAACATTCAGTCAGGTGTTCGGTAACTGGTTGTGTGACATGGCGGCTCATGACCCGAAACTGGTAGCCATCACCCCGGCCATGCGTGAAGGTTCCGGCATGGTCGAGTTCCACCGGCGTTTTCCGGACCGTTACCACGATGTCGGCATTGCAGAACAACACGCGCTAACCTTTGCCGCCGGTCTGGCCTGTGAAGGCTTGAAGCCGGTGGTCGCCATTTATTCCACGTTTTTACAGCGGGCCTACGACCAGTTGATTCACGATGTAGCTTTGCAAAAATTGCCCATGGTGCTGGCGCTGGACCGTGCCGGTATCGTCGGTGCTGACGGGCCGACCCACGCCGGTGTTTATGACATTCCTTTTTTACGTTGTATTCCTCAGGTCAGCATAGCCTGTCCGGCCGATGAAAATGAATGCCGCATGCTGCTTACCACGGCGCATGAACAGGACCACACGGTGGCGGTGCGCTATCCCCGCGGCACGGGTGCCGGCACCCCCATGTCTCAAGGTTTGCCGGCCTTACCGTTCGGCAAAGCTGAAATCCGCCGGCAAGGCAAAGCCCTAGCTATCCTGGCTTTCGGAACCTTGCTTTACCCGGCGTTGCAGGCTGCACAAAACCTGAATGCCACGGTGGTGAATATGCGTTGGGCCAAGCCACTGGACACGGAGTTGCTGATGCAAATCGCTGCATCTCATGACGCCCTGGTGACCGTGGAAGAGGGTGCCCTCATGGGCGGTGCAGGATCGGCGGTGCTGGAAGCCTTACTGGATGCAGGTGTTCATTTGCCTGTTCTTCGTCTGGGCGTGCCAGATGTTTTTACCGACCATGGCGACCCGGTGAAAATTCTCTCTCAACTGGGACTTGATGCCAGCGGTATTGAATACGCTGTGCGACAGCGTTTTGCCCCTATCATCAATACGGAAGTTGCTACTGCCGCCAAAGGTTTAAAACTGGTCGGCTGATAGAATTTTTAAATTCATCTTTTCTTTGATTGGAGTCCCATGGATCGTCGTTCCGCACTTAAAAACGCTGGCATTGCCGGCGTACTTGTCACAGGCATTGCGCCTGCTGTACATGCACAGGAAGCCATCCGCTGGCGCCTGGCCTCAAGTTTCCCCAAATCACTGGACACCATTTACGGTACGGCTGAAACCTTTGCCAAGAAAGTCAGTGAGCTCAGCGGCGGCAAATTTGTCATTTCCACCCATGCTGCCGGTGAACTCATGCCCCCCTTCGGTGTGGTCGACGGTGTGCAAAACGCCACGGTTGAAATGGCGCACACCTCGCCCTACTATTTTTTCGGCAAGGATGAAACCTTTGCACTCGGCTGTGCGGTTCCATTTGGTATGAACAGCCGTCAGATGACTGCCTGGATGTTCCAGGGCAACGGCATGAAGCTCATGCGTGAGTTCTACAAGCAATACAACATTGTCAATTTTCCCGGAGGCAATACCGGCGCCCAAATGGGCGGGTGGTACCGCAAGGAAGTCAAGTCCATTGCCGACATAAAGGGGCTGAAATTCCGCGTTGGCGGCTTTGCCGGCAAGGTCATCGAGCGCATGGGTGGGGTGCCGCAAAACATCCCCGGCGGCGAGATTTACCAGGCGCTGGAAAAAGGCACCATCGATGCAGCCGAATGGATCGGGCCTTATGACGACCAGAAACTCGGCTTCAACAAGGTCGCGCCGTTTTACTACTACCCGGGCTGGTGGGAAGGTGGTCCGGAATTGGACTTCTACATCAACGACAAGGCCTACAACAGTTTGTCTGCCGTCAACCAGTCCATTCTTGAATGTGCTTCTGCATTTGCCCATGTGGACTGCCAGGCCAAATACGATGCCCGCAACCCTGCCGCATTGATGCAACTGGTGGCCAGCAAAACCAAGGTACTGCCTTTCCCCAAGGACGTCATGGATATCGCTTTCAAAGAGGCCATGGCTTTGTACGACGAACTCAGCGCCAAGAACCCGAACTGGAAAAAGGTGTACGCCGATTACTCCGCGTTCCGCAAAGAGCAAAATCTGTGGTTCCGCTTCTCAGAAGCCTCTTTTGACCGCTATATGCAAAGCGTCAAGCTCTGATTTGAGCTTTGCCTTAAAAAAAGCCCCGCACTGCGGGGCTTTTTTCTGGTTACAGAAGAAATTTTCAAGGCCAGGAAAAAGCAGACAGACCCGTGAGCGGTTCTGTCATTTGCTTTATTTCTTTTCGGCGTCCTTGTTCATGGACTCCTGCATCATTTTCATCGGGTCATCTTCGGGCTTGCTCTGCGCATCACTGCCCGGCTGCGCTGCCGCTGGGTCAGCGGCTGCATCGCTGTCATGCGTGGCGTTCATCATTTCGAGTTGAACCTGTTCTGCGTTCAGGCCTTCTTCTTTGTCCAGGCCGCTGGAAACAATGCCGGGGAAGGCGATGATCAAGGCGACCATGATGATTTGAATAATCACAAACGGCACTGCACCCCAGTAGATTTGCATGGTGGTGACCGGTGGAATATCTTTTTGCGTGATCTTGTCGAAATAGGTTTGTTCAGGCGCAACGCTGCGCAAGTAGAACAGGGCGAAGCCGAATGGCGGGTGCATGAAAGAGGTTTGCATGTTCACCCCGAGCAGCACGCCGAACCAGATCAGGTCAATGCCCAGCTTTTCAGCGACCGGCCCCAGCAGCGGGACCACAATGAACGCGAGTTCAAAGAAGTCCAGAAAGAAGGCCAGCACGAAGATCAACAGGTTGGTGACGATCAAAAAGCCGAGCTGTCCGCCGGGCAGGTCGCCCAGCAGGTGTTCCACCCATTTCGGACCGTCAACACCCTGGAAGACCAGGCTGAAGCAGGTGGAGCCGATCAGAATAAACACCACAAAACTGGCGAGTTTGGTGGTCGAGGTCAAGGCCTGGTGCAGCAGCGAGTAGTTGAGGCGACTGCGCACCGTTGCCATGATGATGGCGCCCAGCGCACCCATGGCGCCGCCCTCTGTGGGGGTGGCAATGCCAAGGAAAATGGTGCCCAGTACCAGGAAGATCAGTAGCAGAGGGGGAATCAACACAAACGTTACCCGCTCAGCCATGTTCGAGAGCAAGCCAAGACGCATGGTTTTATTGATGACCGCCAGCACAAAGGCCAGCATCACGCCGGCGCACAAGGAAACCACGATGGTTTCATCAGCAGGCGGGTTGGAGCCGGTGCTGCCTTTGAAGTAATCCACGATGACCGGATAACTGTGGGCGAGAAATAAGGCTGAAAAGGTACACAGGATGGTCAGCAGCAGCAGCGACAGCAAGCCGTTTTTGCCATTGTCTTCGCGGATGGTGCGTGCCGACAGGGGCAGTGCCGGCACCCATTGCGGCTGGAAGATAGCCACGCCGATGATGAATGACACATACAAACCGGTCAGGGCAAAACCCGGAATGAAGGCGCCTTTGTACATTTCTCCGACACTGCGGCCCAGTTGGTCGGCCAGAATTATCAGCACCAGCGAGGGTGGAATGATTTGTGCCAGCGTGCCCGAGGCGGCAATCACGCCTGAGGCAATGCGTCTGTCGTAGCCGTAGCGCAGCATGATGGGCAGAGAAATCAAACCCATGGAGATGACAGACGCTGCCACCACGCCTGTTGTTGCTGCCAGCAGTGCGCCAACAAAAATCACTGCAATCGCCAGACCGCCGCGCACCGGACCGAACAACTGTCCGATGGTGTCAAGCAGATCTTCGGCCATGCCGGAGCGCTCCAGGATCAAGCCCATCAGGGTGAAAAAAGGAATCGCCAGCAGCGTATCGTTTTGCATGATGCCGAAGATGCGCAAGGGCAGGGCTTGCAGCAGCGCTTCAGGCAGCACGCCGAATTCAATGCCGATGAAGCCGAAAAACAGTCCGCAGGCACCCAGGCTGAAAGCCACAGGAAAGCCCAACAAGAGGAAAATGATCAACCCGAGGAACATGATCGGGGCCAGGTTATGAATAAAGAATTCCATGATGTGTGTTCCCGGCTCAGGCTTTGGATTGTTGGGCTTTAGCTTCGGCAAGTTTGCGGATTTCTTCAGCAAGCTCTTCCTCAGCAGTTTTATCGCCGGCTTTGCGCGTCGGGTCGCCGATCAGGCCTTTCATGAAGGCAATGCGTTTGATCAGCTCAGATGCGCCTTGCAGCCACAGCAGTCCGAAACCCAAGGGGATCATGGCGTAGACCGGCCAGCGGATCAGGCCGCCTGCGTTGGACGACATCTCGCCGGTCATCAGACCTTTCCAGAAAAAAGGAATGCCGAACCACATCACGGCCGTGCACATAGGCAGCATGAAACAGGCGAAACCGAAAATATCTATCTTGTTCTGCGTCTGTCGATCAAAGCGGGAATAAATCACATCAATCTTCACGTGTTCGTTTTGCAGCAAGGTGTAGCAGGAGGCAAGCAAAAAGGAAGCTGCAAACAAATACCACTGGACCTCCAGAAAAGCATTCGAACTGTTATTGAAGATTTTCCGCACGAGTGCGTTGATGGCGCTGATCAGGGTGGCTCCCAGAATCAGCCAGATGACATATCGGTTGATCCAAGTGTTGAATCGGTCGATACCGTTAGAAAATTTCAGCAATCCCTGCATGTCAGGCTCCGGAGAATAGACTAACGACGATTCTATTCGCCCAAGAAATTACCCTGTCAGGACTAATGACTGGTTTTACGCGCCAGCTTGCGATAAAGCGTAGCGCGGCTGATGCCCAGCGCCCTGGCCGCCTGCGCCACATTGCCCTTGGCGTGTGCGATGGCTTTATTGATCACGGCTGATTGAATTTGCTGAAGCGCACCTATAGTAGCCGGTTGTGTCGACATCTGGCAGGAATGTTGCAGTCCTGACTTGATGTGCAGATGAAGACCCGACCACAAAGGCACTCCCATGGGGTGGGTTTGAGATGCTGCGTCAAACAACAAACCCGTGGGGATGGCAAATAAGTCGCTCGCGTGCGGTTCGGGATGTTTGTCCAGGTTAAGCATCTCACGCGCCAGCAGGTTGGCACCGAGCACCCGGCCTTCATCGTCCAGCAGCATCAATCCGTCATGGTCATCGCCCAGCAAGCGGCCGGGCCAGTTCAGGCGCAGCAGCAAATGGTGCGGCTGGCGCAGCAACAAGGCGTTGCTAATACTTCGGCAGACAAGGCGGCCAGGTGCATCAGTTCGGGACGTTCCTGGCTCATGACGCCGGTCAGGTCCAGCATGCCTATGCATTCACCCTTGCCGTTCCACAGCGGCGCGCCGGCACAACTGTAAACAGAGGTATCTTGGAAGAAAGGCTCGCCGCGGTGCAGCCAGACGGGTTTTTTTCATTCAAAGCCGCGCTGATGGTCGTGGTTCCTACAGCTTGTTCGCTCAGGTCAATACCGATCCGGGCTATGGCTTCCACCCGCTTGTCCTGTTTATCAATGGCACCGCCGACATCGACAACCACGCCTTGTGCCTCGGTGATCAGCGCAAAAAAGGACGTGCCGGCGATGGCGCGACTCAGTCTCTCGAGTTCAGGGCGGGCGGCTTGGACAAAGTCATGATTGTGGTCCAGTGTGCGCTCGATTTGCGCCTGGGACAAGGGGGGGCAAAGCCGACTTCAAAATGCGGTTGCATTCCTTGTTGCAGACAGCGTTGCCAGCTTTGGCTGATCCAATCGGGCAGCCACGGCGAAGCAGGCAAGCCTTCGTTGATCACGTTGCGGCGGGCTTGCTCGATCTGGCTGAGCCGATGGACATTTAAGATGTGACTGTTCATAAAGACTGCAATGTCAGTGACAGCGCTGACAAGTGGCTTACCGCAACCAGATTATTTCTACAGTTTTCATGCCTGCAAGCGTACACAACAACGATCCGAACAAATGCAAACCGGCCGTCAACAAGGCCAGTCCGTAGCGTGAGCCTATCAGCATTTGCACGACTTCGCTGCTGAATGAAGAGAAGGTGGTAAGGGCTCCCAGAAAACCGGTGACCAGCAGCAGACGCCACAAAGGGTCGAGTTCTGGCAGGTTATTGAAGACCGCCACGCACACCCCGATCAGGTAACCGCCGATCAGATTGGCATACAAGGTGCCCCAGGGCAATGCAGTGTTCTGGTTGAAATGCAGGCTGAGTTGCCAGCGCGCCAATGCGCCGGCACAGGCACCTAAACAAATGGCAAAAACAGCAGACATGGGTTTGACCTGAAAACAAGAATGGATTGATTATCAACCGCTGTGACCCCTGTGTTTGCGGTCCCGGGTTGCCGCTCTGCCGGGGTATTCAGGCCGCATAATCAACCGCATGAGAAAAACCTATCGGTTACAAGCAGAAGCACGTCACCCGGACAGGGTGTTGGACGCCGTGAAACACGATGTGCGCAAATATTTGAAGCGCGAGCGCCGTCGCCTTTTGCCTGAAGGCGTGGATTTCTGGGACTTTGATTGCAAGTTCGGCCTGACTGCCGAGACCGCACAAAGCCTGCATTTGTCTGCCGTCATCCCTTCGATTGACGCTGCAGCAAAGGAACAGGCGGCGCATGTCTATGTGGAAATCATCACCACCCACGGCAAGCGCAAACCTAAACCGGTGGCGGCTGCGGATGAAACACTGTTAACAGAGGAAGCAGAGGATGATCTGCCGGAGTGAATCATGATGTTGCAAGGACTGCGAATTCTGGTGACCCAGGCCGATGTGTTCATGGGGCCTGCCTTGTGTGAAACACTGTCTGCACACGGCGCCGAGGTGCTGTCAGACACACAGGATCTGACACCTGCGGATGCGCCGCTGCGCATGGTGCAGCAGCACGGTCATATCGATGTCCTGCTGATCAATCTGGCCATGCTGGCACCTTCGACACACGCCGCTGAGGTGGGTGAAGACGAATGGCAGGCGGTATTCAACACCATGGTTCACCCCTTGCCCAGACTGGTCAAAGCGGTTCTGCCGCAAATGCAGGCCCGTGCAAGCGGCAAGGTTCTGGTGATGGGCAGTGCCAGCGCCTTGCGCGGCATGAAGCGTGCATCCAGTTACAGCGCGGCACGCGGTGCGCAATTGGCCTATGTGCAGGCCATTGGCGTTGAATTGGCGCCGCTCAATATCCAGGTCAACGCGATTGCGCAAAACTTTGTCGACAATCCCACTTATTTCCCCCCGAGGTGCAGGCCAGCGAAGACGCTGAATTCGCCGCCTATTTGTGTTCAAGCCATGCAAATTGTTTTGTCAGCCAGGTGTTTCCGGTCAGCGGCGGCTGGGCGATCCGCTGATTCACTCCTGTTCCAGAACCACCAGATTGTTGAGAAGCGCGGTTTTAAAGCGTTCAAAGTTTTGCATTTGCGGCGCGTGACCCAGATCGGGGAACAGTACCAGACGCCCGCCGGGAATGGTTTTGACGGCACGCAGTGACATGGCTCTGTAATTGCCGAGTTGAGATTTCAAGGGTTCCTGCACCAGGTCCTTGCCCAGGGCGGTGGTGTCTTTGACGCCGATCATCAACTGGGTAGGTACCTTGAGTTGAGCGAATTCATGCAGCACGGGCTGCTCGAAAATCATCTGATAAACCAGCGCTGAATGTCTGGCGATGGTCTCCTTGCCCGGTCCACGGAACATACCTGCGATCATTTGCACCCAGGGTTCGTACTCGTCTTTCCATTCACCCGCGTAATAAGTGCTGCGCTCGTAGTTGCGCAGCCGCTCGTCGGTGAAATCGAGTTCACGCGCATACCATTGCTCCTGGCTGAGCGCAGGAACGCCCAGGGCTTTCCAGTCTTCCAGGCCGAGCGGGTTGACCATAACCAGTTGGCTCACCTCTGCCGGATACATCAAGGCATAGCGCGCAGCCAGCATGCCGCCCATGGAATGGCCGATCACCGTGACTTTGTCTATCTTCAATGACTTCAGCAAGGAGCGGGTGTTTTCTGCCAAACCCGCAAAGCTGTAGGTGTAATTGTCCGGTTTGGCGGATTTGCAAAAGCCGATCTGATCCGGGACGATCACACGCAAGCCGGCTTGTTGCAGTAACAGGGCTGTGTCGTGCCAGGTGGCGGCACAAAAATTCTTGCCGTGAAGCAACACCACGGCATGGCCGTTGAGCGTGGCCGGCTGGTAATCCAGGTAGGCCATGTGCATGCTCTGGCCTTGCGCTTTGAAGCTAAATTGCAAGACAGCTGACGGGTACTCAAAACCCTGTAATTCGACACCGTAGACCGGCACATCCGCCTGCGCCGCCATGGCCGCAGTCAGCAACAGCATCGCGTAGAGTTTTTTTATGGTGTGTGTCATGCCGCAGCCAGCATGCCTTTGCTTTCAATGAATTGAACAATCGTGTCCAGACCGCTCAGTGTTTTGAGGTTGGTCATGACAAACGGCTTGAGACCTTGCGCTCCGCTGCGCATGCGTTCTGTGTCTGATCGCATCACATCCAGGTTAGCGCCGACATAAGGTGCGAGATCGGTTTTGTTGATGATGAACAAATCGCTTTTGGTGATGCCGGGCCCGCCTTTGCGGGGGATCTTTTCGCCTGCGGCGACATCGATGATGTAAATCGTCAAATCGCTGAGTTCGGGACTGAAAGTGGCAGCCAGGTTGTCGCCGCCGCTTTCCACAAACACCACATCGGCGTCGGGGAATTTTTCAAGCATGCGGTCAATGGCCTCCAGGTTGATCGAGGCGTCTTCACGAATAGCGGTATGCGGGCAACCGCCGGTTTCCACCCCCATGATGCGCTCTGCAACCAGAGCACCGCTGACGGTCAGCAACCGCTGGTCTTCCTTAGTGTAGATATCGTTGGTGATGGCGATCAAATCGTATTTGTCGCGCATGGCTTTACACAGCATTTCCAGCAAGGTGGTTTTACCGGAACCGACCGGCCCACCTATGCCTACCCGCAATGGTGGAAGTTTTTTGCTGCGACCGGGTATGTGGTGAAGAGGAGTACTCATGATCTGAAAAGTCTGGAGTATTGGGTTTCATGGCGCGCCGACAAAACAGCCAGGCGCGGGGTAAAGGATTGTTGTTGATTGTGGGGCAGCGACAAGGCATGTTCGACCGCAAGGGGTATTTCTGTGCTTAATGCGGCCAGCATGCGTTGTCCGCTGAGCTGGCCCAGCGGCACCGATTTGATGGCGGCTTGCACCATGTTTTCTGCCCAGGCGAAAGCGCAAGCCAGCAGTCCTTCGCGTATATCTATGGACTGCGTGTTCAAGGCCAGTGCAAACACCAGCGGCCAGGTCGGCGGCAGGCTTTCGCAATACTGCATGTCTGCTTCGACCACGGCATGGTGATTGCGCAACCAGATCAACAGCGAACGACCCATTTGTTCGGTTTGCAAACGCATCTCAAAGCTTTCACGGGTTTGCATGATCCAGTCGTTGAGTTGTTGCAAGCGGGCTGTGTCCCGGTTATGCCAGGCCGCCATGGCTTGGGCGACCACCGGTAATTCGCTGCGCGACTGCACCAGGTGCAATTGGTCTGTCAGCCAGTGTTGCGCTGTTTTTTCATCTGTGACCAGACCGTGTTCAACCGCAGCCTCCAGGCCTTCCGAGTAAGAGAAGCCGCCCACCGGCAAAGTAGGCGAGGCCAGTTGCATCAGCCACAGCAAGCGGCTGGCGGGGTTGGAAATACTGACCGAGGTCGACATGGATGGATTGGGGCCAGGCTCAGATCAATGGCCGTGGTTGCATCCGGGGCCGTGCACGTGGACATGCGGCGCTTCATGCGCGTGTGTAGCCTGATGCGCGTGATCATGACCGTGTGCGTGTTCATGGTGAGCATGACCTGCATGCGCAGCGTGTTCCCCGTAAGCACCGTTCTCAGGTTCAAATGCTTCATCCACCGCCGTCACCGTCATATGCATATCGCGCAGCATGTCAGCCAGCACGTGATCAGGTTCGATTTTCAAATGGTCGGCTTGCAGTTCGATAGGTACATGTCGGTTGCCAAGGTGGTAAGCGGCGCGTGTTAAATCGAACAGGCTGCCGTGGTCCGGGCAAGGCGTGATGCGCAGCACCGGTTGCGGCGCGGCCAGCACCTTGAGCAAAGAACCGTCTTCTCCGACCAGCACATCGCCACCGCGCACCACCTGGCCGCGTTGCAGAAATACACCCACGCTGCGGCCGCTGGAGTCGGTGGCTTCAAAGCGGCTTTTTTGCCGTACATCCCAGTCCAGCGTGACTGTGGCTGCGCGTTTGAGCAGGGCATTGGCCAGACCCTGGCCCTGGCGGATCAGTTTTGAATAATGAATCATGTGCTAAGCCTTGGCTGTTGTTCTTTGATACCGGTAAGTACCACAACGGTACCACCTATGGCAATAGGGCCTAAAACAGGAAATAGCGCTGCGCCATCGGCAGCACGCTCGCCGGCTCACAGGTCAAGAGCAAACCGTCTGCCCGCACTGCATAGGTTTGTGCATCGACTTCCATGCGCGGTGCATAGTCGTTGTGAAGCATGTGGCGTTTGCCGATGCCGCGAATGTTTTTCACCGCGCTCAAGGTTTTGTGCAAGCCGAAACGCTCGTCGATGCCGCCGGCCAGACCGGCTTGCGACACAAAGCTCAGTGAGCCGCGGTGCAAGGCACCGCCGAAGGCGCCGAACATCGGGCGGTAATGCACCGGTTGCGGTGTCGGGATGGAGGCGTTCGGGTCACCCATGGCGGCCATGGCGATGAAACCGCCCTTCATGATGATGAATGGTTTGACGCCGAAGAACGCCGGCTTCCACAGCACGAGATCTGCCCATTTGCCAACTTCAATACTGCCGACCTCGTGGCTGATGCCGTGCGCGATCGCCGGGTTGATGGCGAGTTTGGAGAAATAGCGTTTGACCCGCGCGTTATCGTGCCGGTCGCTGTCGCCGGGAAGTTGCCCGCGCTGTTGTTTCATCTTGTGTGCGCTCTGCCAGCAGCGCATGATGACCTCGCCGACGCGGCCCATGGCCTGGCTGTCCGAGCTGAACATGCTGATCGCACCCAGGTCGTGCAAGATGTCTTCGGCGGCAATGGTTTCACGCCGGATGCGGCTTTCAGCGAAGGCCAGGTCTTCGGCAATCGACGGGTCCAGGTGGTGGCACACCATCAGCATGTCGACGTGTTCATCCAAGGTGTTGATGGTGTAGGGGCGTGTCGGGTTGGTGGAAGACGGCAGCACACTGGCCTCGCCGACCACTTTCAAAATATCCGGTGCATGACCGCCGCCCGCGCCTTCAGTGTGGAAGGTGTGGATGGTGCGGCCTTTGAATGCGGCGATGGTGTCTTCGACAAAACCAGATTCATTCAAGGTATCGGTGTGTATGGCTACTTGTGTATCGGTGTCTTCGGCGACATTCAGGCAATTGTCGATGGCCGCAGGCGTGGTGCCCCAGTCTTCGTGCAGTTTCAGGCCGATGGCGCCTGCGTTGATTTGCTCGTGCAATGCGTCAGGCAGCGATGCATTGCCTTTGCCCAGAAAACCCAGGTTCATGGGAAAGGCATCGGCCGCTTGCAGCATGCGTTCCAGATTCCAGGGGCCGGGCGTGCAAGTGGTGGCGAAGGTGCCGGTGGCCGGACCCGTGCCGCCGCCAAGCATGGTGGTGACACCGCTGGCCAGCGCCTCTTCAATTTGTTGCGGCGCGATGAAATGGATGTGGGTATCAATCGCACCCGCAGTTACGATCATACCTTCGCAGGAAATGATTTCAGTGCCCGGTCCGATGACAATATCTATGCCAGGTTGGGTGTCCGGGTTACCCGCTTTGCCGATGGCGGCGATGCGTGAATTTTTGATGCCGATATCGGCCTTGACAATGCCCCAGTGGTCGATGATGAGTGCATTGGTCAACACCGCATCCATCGCGCCGCCGGCTTGTGCGCCGGTGCCAGAGGGGCCGTTGCGGGTGCGCTGCGACTGCGCCATGCCGTCGCGTATGGTTTTGCCGCCGCCGAATTTCACTTCCTCGCCATAGCCGCCGGCGCGCAAGGTGTAGTCGTCTTCGACTTCAATGATCAGGTCGGTGTCTGCCAATCGCACACGATCGCCGACGGTCGGACCATACATTTCCGCATAGGCACGTTTTTCAATCTGTGCCATCACTCGGCACCTTTCAATGCGCCTTGTACGTCGCCGCGAAAACCGTAAATCTGTCTGTCACCGGCATAGTCAACGAGTTCTACGGTGCGTTCCTGGCCCGGCTCGAAGCGGACTGCCGTACCGGACGCAATGTTTAAACGCATGCCTGCTGCAAGTCTGCGGTCGAAATGCAGACCGTGGTTGGTTTCGGCAAAGTGGTAATGCGAACCCACTTGTATAGGTCGGTCACCGGCGTTTTTGACCAGCAGGGTGCAGGTGCGTCTGCCGGTGTTCAGGGCATGCTGACCGGCATCTATCAACATCTCGCCTGGAATCATGCAGCTCATTTGCGCGTTTCCCACCAGATGCCGGCCAGCACCACGGCAAGCACGAAAAGGCCGATTAAATCGGCAGTGTGTGAATGCGGCGAAGCATCACCATGCCCCGGGTGTGCCATGGCCTGTGTGCCGGTCAACAAGCAGATATAAAAAAGTTGTATCAACATGGTGTTGTCCTTGAAGAGTGATTCAAATTAAACAATGGGTTGATGAACCGTGACCAGTTTGGTCCCGTCAGGGAAGGTGGCTTCCACCTGGATATCAGGAATCATTTCGGCGATACCGTCCATCACATCGGCACGCGTCAATACAGTGCGGCCTTCGCTCATCAATTGAGCAACGGTTTTGCCGTCGCGCGCGCCTTCCATGACCGCAGCGCTGATGAAAGCGACGGCTTCAGGGTAATTGAGTTTCAAACCTCTGGCTTTGCGGCGTTCGGCTAGCAGCGCTGCGGTAAAGATGAGCAGCTTGTCTTTTTCGCGGGGGGTCAGTTCCATGTGAGGACGCGCCAGTAAAATGAGATAAGCAATTATTGACGCAATTTTTGAACTAGGCTTGGATTCAATTTTTCACTGGTTTTGCGCACCTTTTATGTGCAAAAGTCCTTTCTTCGCATGAATTTGGTGCAAAATAAAGAAAATCTGGGTTACATAATTAATATTTTGTATTTTAATAAATAATTAAGATTGAGAATTTTCTAGGGTAAATGCTTATTCCGTATAGATTACGCTGGCATAGTATGAAAACTCATTTATTTCGAAGGATCGTCAAAAAAGCCGGTTTTTTGAAGGAGCAAAAAAGCCCCTACGCGCTTGCCGCGCTGTGGGGCTTTTTGCGTTTTGAGCGTCCATTTTCTTTATGAATCACAGTTTAAGGAGTCAACATGAATATGTCATCACGTCGTCTGTTTATACAAAAAGGCAGTACCCTGGTTGCTGCCACAGCGCTACCGGGCGCGGCACTCTGGCCCGGCCTGAG
>SHXP01000029.1 GCA_009693225.1 Limnohabitans sp.
ACGGCGCGCAAATTGGAGTACAAGCGGGACACGGGACGGCTTTTTTGTTCGGCCTCTTGAGCCAACTGTGTGCGGATACGCTCGAAAGTATTGCGAATGGGCGTGTGCTCAGAAGGGACATACTGATAGCGTCTGTCGATTTCGACGCCGTTGCTGTCAGTTTGAAGTTGAAGCGACTTGTACATACAGGGGATCCGTTAACAATCTTGTGAGTAATAACGGGTCAACCGCAAAACCGGATGACAGTTTTTGATTGAGAAATACAATTAAATTTGAATTAAAAAAATTTAATTTATAAAAATACTACTTTTTAATTGAATTGATATCCTGTGTTTTGCTTGCCGGAGCAATTTTAGGGTTCTGAACCATGCTTCGCATGAATTGACCGCCGCGCTCAATTTCTATGTCAGCATAATCCAGTTGTCCCGAGACACTGCCAGTACGATGAATAAGAATATACTCATGGCACATAATATTATCAGACAAAAGAAAGTGAACATCGATGTGCCTGGCCTGAATCTTTCCGGCCACGTTGCCCTTGTGGGTCCGACTTCAAGGTCTGAAACATTCACTTCACCTTTGACCGTGCCGTTGATGCTGGCTGTACCGGGCGCGTGGCTGGTGCCTGTGAAAAAGACACCTTCTCCAAAGATCAAACTGCTGCTGCTGACTTGGTCGGCCTTGGATATCCTCGATGTAAATTCAATCTTATGTACCCATTCTAATTGATTAATTGTATTTTTTTATATTAATCAATAGGACTACATATTAAATTGCAATAGGTTTTATTAGTTCAATAAACTACGGTTTGCAGGAGCTGCTGGACAAAGCAGCTCAAGTACAGGCATGATCAGCCGATCCAAGTAGTGCAAGAATGGCTTGCAAACCATGGTCAATATTGACTATTTCACCTCTTCCCTATGTCCAGCCTGTACAAATACCTGATCATGGCGATATTGATGACAGCCATCAATGTGCCCATGTACTTTTATTCCAAAGCGCTCCTGAAAGGACCGCCGATTGATGCTGCCCCGCAACAAGACATAGCGTCAAACGATGGGGATGGTCACAATAAGGACCACAACGTCGCCGCTTCTGGCCATGGCTCCGACCATTCAGCAACGCTTGAAAACTTCAAATTACAAGAAGAACTCGCCGCTCAGGAAAGGCCTGAACGGTTCCAGCCTTTGGGTGGTCTGTACAAGCCACCGCTGCTAGGCAAATGCAAAAAACTGTACGAAAGATTTAATAGGAAAAATTTTCCGAATAAGCCTTTCAAAGCTTTTGTCTACAGCTTTGATGGCGAAACCGCTTACTGTGCAGATGCCTACACCGACAAAAGCCAGGAAGCAGCAGAAGAAATCGTACTCAGGGAGTGCGAAGAACACCACGCTGGCTCAGGTAAATACTCCCCGTGCCGAATTTATTCATCTGAATGAAAGACACAGGTATCAACATGGATTGCGGCGCTTGCGGAAAACCCCTCTCACTGACTGCGAAATTTTGCGGTAAATGCGGCGCGCCCGTCAAACGCCCTGCACCTGTCGCAGCCGATGAAACCAATACTGCTCCTATGCTGCAACCAGCATTTGCAGACATGCCAGCGGTGGCTGACAGCAGCAGCACTCCGGCCAAAGAGGTTGAGGATCTGGTGTTGACACTGAATATTGCACCAACTGACGCAAAGCATTCATCCATGCTGAAGATCGACTTGGACCTGATGGTCCAAGCCAAGGACAATGCCCCCGACCCGGCAGAGTCTGCGATTCCCGCAATAGTCAGCGCGCCGTCTGCGGTAAATAACGAGAGCGCACAGCCGGTTCAGGCCCGGTCAGCACCGCCCTCCTCCAGCGACAGCCAGTCAGCGCTGCAGATGGTCTCAGCCGATTGGCTGGCAGCTCGCGAGCTGGCCGAAAGTGACATCAAGCAATTGCTGGAAAAACACTCGCAGTTGCTGGATTTCATTTCCTTGAATTCGCAGCAACTCAGCCATTTTCAATCCTTGCCCAACCCCACAGAACAGCTGTTGCGCGAGATGATGGAAAAGCAAACCCAGCTTGCCGTGCAGTTGAATGCATTGCAGGAACAGATGCGCACTTCCGCTGAGTCAACGGTCATCAAACTGCCCGACGAGTTCAAGCTGACACTGGAGAAGCAAAGAATTGAATTGCAAAAATCCTTCAGCCAGAACGTCGCCCAAAATGCTTCCAACGTAGAGGCTGCCAACCAGCAGACCCTGGAGCGCATAGAAGCTTTGTTGGCGGACAATGCCCAAACAGCCAAGTCACTCGACAGCAATCTTGCGCCGATGAGTCAATCCTTCAATGAACTCAAAAGCAAGCTGCAAGCCATCGGCAAAAAAGTCGATGAGACTGCTGTTAAAACAGCAAGAATCGCCAACATCCGCCAGGAAGAAGGCACGGAAGGCAGCGGCGGTTTCATTATTTTTATCATCGGACTTCTATGCGGTCTGACGGTGGTCTTGAGTTCGCTGGCCATCTACAACTTTCTCAGCCGTGAGGCTGCGCCCGCAGCCAAGTCCGCTCACGATGCTTCAGCAGCGGGTGCAGATGGCGGACACGACAAACCGGCTCACAGCGAAGCCGCTCATGCAACGCCATCAAAAGAAGATGCCGGCCACGGCGCCTCTTCATCGCACGACAAACCAGCCTCAGACAGCAGCAGCAAAGCCAAGAGCCATTGAACGCGATACACAGCGAAAGCCAGTCATGATTTGCACCAGCTGCTATTTGATCAACCCCAGCGAAAACGTCTTTTGCCAGAACTGCGGCTCTCACCTGCCGCATGTGGAAAGCAAGAAACCCAGCATCTCGCCGCTGATTCTGGCCAATACCCTGGACAACAGTTCCTTGCTGATTTCGCGCGGCCCCTGGCAAATGCGCATGGACGTGTGGATGCCGTTCATCTGGCTGGCCATGCTGGTGTTTGTGATCACGCTCAACAACACTTACGCACTCGGCATCATGGGAGTAGGACTGGCATTTGCCCTGTACCAGTCACACGATACGCAGCAAATCATCCAGCAGACCATACCTGTGGAGTTGATCAACAAGACCATCATCGCCTATGGACCTGCCAATACCACCAGCCGTTTTTCTCTGCCCACAGGAGTGCTATATCTGCTGTCTGACGGCTTGTATTTCAAATCCTTTGACAGCAATGAAGAGATTTCATTTATTCACATCGAAATCTCGTTCACTGACACGGCGGTTCGCAAAGGCGGCTTGTCCATTTTTTCAAACTGGCACGAGATAGAAATGAACAACGGCATGAACGAACGCTTCACCTTCACCGTGCAAAACGGCGGTGAATGGATGCTGTTGATGAAAGTGGTCCGCAGCGAACTCAACAAACGCTGAACCGGCGTTTGTCAAGTCTTGAAAAGGCTCTCCATGTCGCAGCGCACTTTGTAAGCCGGCAAACCGGTGTCCATTGCAACATCGTCCCAGCACAGCGATTGGCCTTTTTTCACCGGGCGTATCAATTTGACCTGGTGCGCCAGTCCCAGCGGTAACCCGCCCATGCGTGCAGAGGTTTGTGCAGGCAGCAATTTGCCCCAGACCGTGTAACCGCCCTCGCCGTCCAGCATTTCACCAGCCTGCAAATCACGCTTGGCAGTGGCGACCACATCGGCGTGCCAGCCTTGTGCCACACCGGTGGCCTCACCGCGCAAGGCAACGCTGGCCACTGACATACCGACTTCCAGACCGATCAGGTGCCAACGCTTGTACAGCGTGAAATAGCGGCCTGAAGGATCAGTGTGAGCGTTGTATTCCTCGAAGCAGTTTTTGATGTAATCGGTTTCTGCTTCAACGGTGACCCACACGCCCATGCGGATGTCATACGGAATGACGCGGCCATCGGCTTCCAGCGAAGAAATCACTTCGACCATGCCCTTGCGCTCAAGCACACCGCCTTCGCTTTGCGGGCGAGTCACAAACGGTATGTCTTCGACGCTGGCAGGCGGATACAACAAACCGTCGGACGGCACATGCAGTCCGGTGGCGTTGGCCACAGCCGTGCATTCGATGGAGGGCTTGGAGCCGTCAAGAAAACTGTTGAACATCTTGGGGTTCAAACCGCCGCGCGCAGCCTGCTCGGGCGTCAAACCGTAATTGCCCCAGACCGTCTCAGGCGTGGACTCGCTGAAATGCGGCAGCCATTTATGACCGCGACCGGCCGCTGTGACCGGGAAACCGCAGGTGCGCGCCCAGTCGACCAGATCGCAAATCAGCGCAGGCTGATCGCCGAAGGCCAATGAATAAACCAGACCGGCGTCAGCCGCCTTGCGCGCCAGCAAAGGCCCGCAAAACGCATCTGCCTCGACGGTGACATTCACCACGTGCTTACCGTGGGCGAAAGCCGCCAGGCAATGTTCGACTGCTGCGGTCGGGTTGCCGGTGCATTCGACTACCACATCAACCAAGGGGTGCGACACCAGCGCCTGCCAATCCTGGGTCAAAAAGGTCAGGCCTTGCTTGAAGGCATCGTCCAGACTTTTGGCCGAGGCCTGGTGCGCCGGCCAGCCGACCCGGGCGAGATTGGCACGTGCGTTGTCGATCGACAAATCAGCAATACCGACAAGGTGCACACCGGGGGTACGCGGCACTTGCGCCAGGTACATGGCGCCGAATTTACCGGCGCCGATCAAGGCCACCCGCACGGGCTTGTTGTCAGCAGCGCGTTTTTGAAGTTGCTGGTACAGGCTCATGCGGCGTTTTTCGTCTCGTCAACCGGTACGTCGGTGGTCACCAGCGCACTGGCGGGCAGGCCTTTGGCCCAGGGCAGATCGACCGGGTAGGACTTGGTCAGGCAATCGTCCGGCAGGCATTCGATAGGGGTGAAATCACGGTGCGCGATGTACTCGGGGCGCTTGTGGCGGCGGATGTGGTTAGACACCGCGCACAGGCTGAGGTAGACGCTGACACGGTTCCAGGGCGAGAGATTGCTGGCCGAGGCGTGTACCAGACAGCTGTGGAACAAAATCATGGAGCCGGTCGGGCCGGTCGGGCTGACGATGCCGCCTTTTTTACCGCCGGCGCGCTCTACCAGTTGGGCAATCAAATCGTTATCCACGGTCCACAACGGGTAACTGGTGGTGGTCAGGTCATGCTTGGCGTCAACCACGCCTTTTTTGTGGCTGCCGGGAATGAACATCAAGGGGCCGTTGTATTCGTTCACATCATCGAGAAAAATGGCCACGTTCATGGCGCGCTCTGTCGGCATCATGTCGTCGTTCAACCAGGTGCCGTAGTCCTGATGCCATTGCCAAACGTCGCCTTCAAAGGCCATTTTGCCGTTGATCTTGAACTGGTGCATGTACAGTTTTTCGCCCAATAAGTCCTCGACCGGTTCGATCATGCGAGGATGGCGGGCCAGTTTGGCAAACGGCTCGGAGTACATGTGCGCGGCGAAATTGGTGCGCACCGCATCCTTGCCTTTTTCGCGCACGTTGAAGGCTTCACGGCGGCTGTAGAGATTGGGCACCTCGTTGACCAGGTTTTGGGTTTCCTGCGGGGTGAATAAGCCGGGGAAAAACAAATAACCTTCACGGTCAAATTCTGCGTGTTGTTCGGGCGTCAGTATCATGGGTACTCCAATTGCTCATCAAAATATCCAGTTATTATCCAACCAAGTAGGAAAACAGGCTGTCAACTTCGCGTCATGTCTGCATAATGTCAGAAATCCTGTTTTTCAGCCTACCAGTAAGGACCACCATGACCAAACACCTGCTGCTCGCCGCCCTAATGTGTCTGATTGCCCCTTGTTCATTTGCAGCCGACGTTTCCGGCCCCTCGCCTGCCGGGTCGGACCTGGGTAACGCCAAGGCCCAGATCGACAAAAAAGACTGGCCCGGGGCCATTTCCACGCTGGAAAAATACGTCAAGGCCAACCCGAACGATGCTGACGGCTACAACCTGCTCGGCTACAGCCTGCGCAACGCCAAACGCTACCCGGAAGCCATCTTCAACTACAAAGAAGCTCTGCGCATAGACCCGCAACATCGTGGTGCACACGAATACCTGGGTGTGGCCTATGTGCAGACCAAGAAAATCGCCAAAGCCAAGGAATTACTGGCGTCACTGGAGAAAATCTGCGGCCTCAAGTGCGAGGAATACGTGGATTTGAAAAAGGCGATTGACAAGGGCAAATAAGTTTTTGCCGGTTATTCATCACTGCAGGACGTTAACTGCGGCTTGCGGCAGCTATTGCACCGGTGCCCTGAATCAGGCGGTTGCCATGGATTTCAAAGGCAAAGCCGTTTTGTAGCGCACTTGCTTCAAGGCAAAACTGCTGCGTATTTTTTCCACCCCAGGTATGGGCGTGAGTTGCTCCAGAATAAATTTTTCCAATGCCGCCATGTCGGCTATCGCCACGCGGATTAAGTAGTCCGAGTCACCGGTCATCAAGTAACACTCCATCACCTCGTCGTGCTCGGCGATACGCTGCTCGAATTCGGCCAGCGCAGCCTTGGACTGTTCTTTCAGACTGATGGAGATGAAGACGTTCAAACCCAGGCCCAATGCCTGCGGCTGGGTCAGCGCCACATAGCGTTGAATCACCCCGGCGGCCTCCAGCGCCTTGACCCGTTGCAGGCAAGGCGATGGCGACAAATGTACGCGCCTAGCCAGCTCGACATTGGTCAAGGACGAGTCTTGCTGCAATTGCGCCAATATTTTGTAATCAACCCCATCAAGAAGCATAAATTACCTGAAAAATATTAATTTTTGATATTTTATGCTTTTTTTATCGGCTTGTCCACGTTTTTTCAACAGCACATTCGGCCTGAGATTCTCTATATTCAAAGCCATTGACCCCCCCGCCTTGGCTTTGAAGATGCTGCAAAAAACCTCTGACATTGACCTGATTGAAACCGCCGAATGGCGCGAAGCCTTTCAAGGCGTTGTAGCGGTGTACGGCCCCGAGCGGGCGCGCTACCTGCTGGACCAGATGGTGGCACTGGCGCACCACAGCCAGATCGACTGGTCGCCCGAACTCGTGACCCCCTATGTCAACACAATTCCTGTGCAGGCGCAGCAGCCTTACACCGGCGATCTGGCCATCGAGGAAAAACTCGCTTCGCTGATGCGCTGGAACGCGCTGGCCATGGTGGCGCGCGCCAACAGCGCCTACGGCGAACTCGGCGGCCACATCGCCAGCTACGCCAGCGCCGCCGATTTGTTCGAGGTCGGCTACAACCATTTTTTCCACGCGCGTGACAACAAACACCAGGGCGACCTAGTGTTTTTCCAGCCGCACAGCGCGCCCGGTGTGTATGCCCGGGCTTTTCTGGAAGGCCGTTTGAGCGAAGCCGATTTGTCGCATTACCGCCAGGAACTCAAAGCGCCGCGCGAAGGCGCACGCGGCCTCTCCAGCTACCCGCATCCCTGGTTGATGCCGGACTTCTGGCAGTTCCCCACCGGCTCCATGGGCATAGGCCCGATCAGCTCGATTTACCACGCGCGCTTCATGCGCTATTTGACGCACCGGGGTTTGCTTGATTGCCAGGGCCGCAAAGTCTGGGGCGTGTTCGGCGACGGCGAGATGGACGAACCCGAGAGCATGAGCGCGCTCACGCTGGCCTCGCGCGAGCGCCTGGACAACCTGGTGTGGGTGGTCAACTGCAATCTGCAACGCCTGGACGGCCCGGTGCGCGGCAACGGCCGCATCATCGACGAATTGGAAAAACTGTTTCGCGGCGCCGGCTGGAACGTCATCAAACTCATCTGGGGCAGCGACTGGGACGGCTTGTTTGCGCGCGACATGCACGGCGCATTGGTCAAGGCATTCGCCAACACGGTGGACGGTCAGATGCAAACCTTTGCCGCCAAGGACGGGCGTTTTAACCGCGAAAGCTTCTTCGGTCAGAACCCCGAACTCGCGCAACTCGCGCAAGGCCTGACCGACGAGCAAATCGACCGGCTCAAACGCGGCGGCCACGACCTGGTGAAAATCCATGCCGCTTATGCAGCCGCAGCAGCCCATACTGGCCAGCCCACGGTGATACTGGCGCACACCAAAAAAGGTTACGGCATGGGCCAGGCCGGCCAGGGCAAGATGACTACGCACAGCCAGAAAAAACTCGACGAGTCTGCGCTGCTGGCGTTTCGCAACCGTTTTAACCTGCCTTTGTCCGACGAGCAGGCCACGAACCTGGACTTTTTCAAACCGGCGACTGATTCGCCCGAAATGCAATACCTGCACGCCAGACGCACGGCGCTGGGCGGCTATCTGCCCAAGCGCGACACTGCGTGTGCCGTGGTGCCGGTACCCGCGCTCTCCGGTTATGCGGGCTTTGCCTTGCAGGCCGACAACAAGGAAATGTCGACCACCATGGCCTTTGTGCGCATCCTCGGCCAGTTGATGAAAGACCCGCAACTCGGGCCGCGCGTGGTGCCCATCGTCGCCGACGAGGCGCGTACCTTCGGCATGGCCAATCTGTTCAAGCAGGTCGGCATTTACTCCAGCGTCGGCCAGCAGTACGAACCCGAAGACATAGGCTCGGTGCTCAGTTACCGCGAAGCCATGGACGGACAGATTCTGGAAGAAGGCATCAGCGAAGCCGGTGCCATCGCCAGCTGGACGGCAGCCGCTACCAGCTACAGCGTGCACGGTCTGGCCATGCTGCCCTTCTACATCTATTACTCGATGTTCGGTTTTCAGCGTGTGGGCGACGCCATCTGGGCGGCCGCGGATCAACGTGCGCGCGGTTTTTTACTCGGCGCTACCTCAGGCAGAACCACGCTGGGCGGCGAGGGCTTGCAGCACCAGGACGGCAGCAGTCATCTGGTGGCCGCGACCATTCCGAATTGCAAAGCCTATGACCCGGCCTTCGCCGGCGAAATGGCGGTCATCATCGACCAGGGCATGCGCGAAATGCTGGTCGAGCAGCAGGACGTGTTTTATTACGTCACCTTGATGAACGAAAACTATGCACAACCCGATTTGCCCGTAGGCGTGAACGAGCAATTGCTCAAAGGCTGTTACCGCTTGGCGGCCGCGCCGGACAAGCTCAAGGCCGGTGCGGCGAAAGTCACGCTCATGGGTTCGGGCGCCATATTGGGCGAAGTCATCAAGGCCGCAGGCTTGCTGGCTGAGCAGGGCATCACCGCTGACATATTTAGCGTGACAAGCTGGAGTGAACTCGCGCGTGACGGTCTGCACTGTGAACAGGATGCGATAGACGGCATCAAGGCCGCTGTGCCTTTTGTACAGCAACAATTGCAAAGCGGCAGTGGCCCCGTCATCGCCGCCACCGACTATGTGCGTGCGGTGCCTGAAAGTATCCGCGCTTACCTGCCCGCAGGCCGCCGCTATCTGACGCTGGGCACCGACGGTTTCGGGCGCAGCGACACGCGCCAGGAACTGCGCAGTTTCTTCAGGGTGGATGCGTCAAACATTGTCAAAGCGGCGCTGCATGCGCTGGGCAAAACCAAAGCTTGAAACAACTTGAAATCAAGACTTCAGCTGTTTGCTTTTTCAAAGCGGTGCATGTAATCGCGTAAACGCTGCACGCTCGCCAAAGACATGGCGTTGTAGATGGACGCGCGCATGCCGCCGGCCGAGCGGTGGCCGCGCAACTGCACCATGCCTTCTTTTTCCGCGCCTTGTAAAAACGCGGCGTTCAGCGATTCGTCTTTCAAAAAGAAAGTCACGTTCATGCGCGAGCGGTCTTCACGCGCGACCCGGTTACTGAACACGGTGCTGTGATCCAGAAAGTCGTACAGCAAATCAGCTTTGGCCTGGTTGTGCACTTGCATGGCCGGCAAACCGCCCTGCTCCTGAATATGTTTCAACACCAGGCCCATGATGTAAATCGCATAGGTCGGCGGCGTGTTGTACATGGAGCTTTGCTCGTCCTGCAGCTGGTAATTGAAGGCCGACGGTGTCGCAGCCAGCGCATGACCGAGGAGATCACGCCGCACGATGACCAGGGTCACGCCGGAAGGGCCCATGTTTTTCTGCGCGCCGGCGTAGATAAGACCGTAACGGCTGACATCCAGCGGCGCGGACATGAT
The DNA here is from genome assembly GCA_009693225.1 of Limnohabitans sp. Taxonomy (GTDB): domain Bacteria; phylum Pseudomonadota; class Gammaproteobacteria; order Burkholderiales; family Burkholderiaceae_C; genus Limnohabitans. The sequence continues at coordinate 10,041 of SHXP01000029.1, forward strand.
GTTGGACGACATGTCGGCCACCAGTGGCACGCTGCCTGTGTCCGGCGACCAACGGCACTCCACCCCGCCTATGGTTTCGTTGCTGCACATGTGCACATAAGAGGCATGCGCTGACAACCGCCAATCTGTCTGTGCCGGCATGGACAAAAAACCGCTGTCTTTGCTGCTGGCCGCTAGCTTGACCTGCCCGTACCTGGACGCTTCTTTCATGGATTTTTTCGACCACACGCCGCTGAGCACATAGTCGGCCTGCCCGGTTCGGCCGATCAGGTTCATCGGCACGATGGCGTTTTCGGCAATCGCACCGCCTTGCAATAACAACACGGCGTAATTGTCGGGCACGCCCAAGAGACTGCGTATCAAGGATCCGGTACCGGCAAGGATTTCAGTGAACTCGGGCCCCCGGTGGCTCATCTCCATGACCGACATGCCGCTGCCCCGCCAGTCGAGCATGTCGGCGGCGGCCTGCCTGAGCACCGTCTCTGACAGGGTCGCGGGTCCGGAACTGAAATTGATCACACGAGACATATTTATCTACTTTCAAAAACGTTTTTAAGTCTATGTCAACCAATGCTTATTTTTCTAAAGTCCGGCATAATACAGGCATCCGGGCAACCGAGAATTGCGATCCCTATGCTGCATTTGCGTTATCCATTGGTGTGTATTCTGACCTGTGTGCTAGGCGCCTGCGCCAGCCAGTCCGGCAAAACCATAGGCAGCCTGGACAACAACAGCGCCGAATACGCCAGCGCAGCTTGTCAAAACGCCAGACACAACGCCTGGATTCACGAAGAGACCCAAAACGCCAAACTGTGGGCGGGTCCCTCTGCCGTGCTCTTGTTAGGACCGGCAGCCATCTTTCCCGTGTTCTTAACCAACGTCGGCGTCAACACTGCCGACCATTTACAAGCCAACAATATCGCGGCAAACTGCGGCGGCAAGGTACATCCGCAAGATGAAGTCAACAAGAGCATCGCTCTGGATGCCACGCTGTCGCTGGCAGTCGGTTCTTTCGCGCCTGTCGCACCGGTCGCCAAATAAATCTGCATCAACCGCGCTAGCGGGCCTTTTCACTCAAGTCAATGTTTTCATGGGCTGCCACACGCTCGAGCGCCTGTTCAAACATGGCTCTGGCCGAGCCTGAAACCGCCGTTAAATAAGCGTGCAGGCGGGCATCTTCGCCGCTTTTGCTCAGGCAATCCTGGCTGTAAATTTCAAAGCTGTTGAGCATGCTGATGAGATCTGCAACGTGCCTGGGACATTCGCACAAAACACTGGTGGAAATCTCGGCCATGCGGCGTAAAACAGCATCGCTGTATTTGCGCGGCGGAATCGTGTCCGGGTTGCCGGGCGGGGGCAGCGCCAGGCTGTTATCAACATAGACAATCGATTGAATGATCTGGCTTAATTCTTCGTCGGACACCGGTTCGCGCCGGCCTATGACACCTGAAGAATGCAAATACTGCAATACCGCCACCGTGGCAAAGTGGTAGATGAGCACACAACGGCGGACTCCGCAGCGGCGACGCAATTCATTCAAGTCCTGTTGGATAGAGGCTTGCACCGAACCCATATGTACCAACAAGACATCCGGCGTCTCAGACATACTGCCCGCCAGGGCTTCTTTCAGGTCAGCGAAGACATTCACCACCTTGAGGGTGCTCGGGCCGAAGGCGAGCGTGAAGCGTTGAGTTTCAATGCGGCTGGCCATGGAATAACCGACCACCGCCAAACGGATCTGCGCTGGCCTTTGTTCCGTCTGCCTGCGCCCGGACATCGCTAAACGTTGGTCGTTGAGCATGGCTTGCAAGTCGGACATGGACTGTGTAGCCAGTGTGCTGATGGCGTGGCCCTGCTGGGTCAGGGTTTTCAGCAGAGTGAGTTTGAGCACATCGTGCTTGCTGTAAAGGCGCTGGCCGCCACCGGATTTGGGTGGCGACACCACGTTGTAGCGGCGCTCCCACACACGCAGTGTGGCCACAGGTACACCGCATAGGTTTGCAACCGCACCGATGCGGTAAATACCTGCTTCAACAGATGAATTTTCGTCAGCAATATACATATTTAACCTTTTTGAACAACTATTGTTCAATAATTTTCTCGAATTATGGCCTAAAAACAAGATTTTGACCAATTAATTTCAATTCAAGTCTACATTATGAACTCGTTAAGCAGTAGTTTAGTCAAGTTTCTTACACGTTTAGAGCTTTTCATCAGGAGAAAGCCATGTTTTCAAGTTTGACCCGCAATACCGTTAACACCTTGCTCTGGGTATGCAAAAATCAGGTGCACGGGCCGGTGACCACCGACTCCATCAGCAAACGCCTGGGGCTGTCGATTTCGTATCTTGAATCACTCCTCTCCAGACTGAAAAAGATGGGCTTTCTGGCGTCTTACCGTGGACCGGGCGGCGGCTATTGCAGCAACGGCAACCCCGACAGTCTGCTGTTGATTAACCTGTTGCGTGCACTGGATTTCGACAAGGCTGCCAAACCTGTGTCAACCAATGACCCGTCATCTGGAATTGATAAAGAAACTGTTAGCTGGTTGATGCAGGACTTCCTGGAACAGCGCCTGGTCCGCATGAACTTTGCCGACATTATGGAGATGATTGATGAAGATTCTTGGGGAGCAGAACCTTACAAGTCGTCCAGCACCCTGGAGCCGCGCAAATTTAAACCGCTCCAAATCCGTAAATTACCTGCCGGGCCTAATTCAGTCTTCAGCCTGGCTGCCAGCATGTCCATCTGAGCTGTTCTTCACCCCCAGTCAATGAAGACTTGCCTGCTATCTGAATCCCCACTGGCGCTGTTCAGCAGTTTGCGAAGCAGAGAATTACCGCCACCGCCCTTACAGGTACGTCAATGGATAGGTGGGCGTATCAAAGAGTTGACCGGATCTACAGGTTCGCCCGATGCTTTTGCCCATCCCGCAGGGGACGAAGGTTTGTTCGGTCCGCAGGCCATGACCTGGCGGGTACACGCGCATTTTGTCGGCATGCTGGTCGGCGGTCTCTCCTCTTTGCTCTTGCAAGCGCTGCACCCGCGGGCACTGGCTGCGGTCTGGGACCATTCCAACTTCCGCGATAACCTCAAAGGCCGGCTGGGACGCACAGCGTATTTTGTGGCGATCAGCACGTATGGCGGGCGCGACGATGCCCTGCATGCCATTGAACGGGTCAACCGCATACACGCCAAGGTTCAAGGTCATATGCCCGACGGAACGCCTTATGTCGCCAACGAGCCTGACTTGCTGCGCTGGGTGCATCTGGGCGAAGTCAGCAGTTTCTTGCGTGGCTACCAGCTCTTTTCGCTGCAAGCCTTGACGGATACACAGGCGGATAACTATGTCCGCGAGATGGCGCTGACCGGCGAACTGCTGGGCGCCGGCAACCTGCCGCTGACTGTCATTGACTGCGATCAAGGCTTGAATGACTACCGTGACCAACTGGTCTGCAATGAACGCACCCGCGAGATAGTGCGCGTGATTGAGAACTACCCTGTGGACCTGTGGGACAAAGCTTTCATGCACCTGGTGATCAAAGCCGCGTTCCACACCCTGCCCGACTGGGCTTTGCATATGCTTGATAAACCGGTGGCATCAGCTCTTGAGAAACAACTGGTGCGTCAGGCGCTCAAGCTGGCAGGTTTGCCGGTACAGACAGTGCTGGATGAAGACGGGGTGGCCGCGCAAGCCCGCAGGCGGGTGGCGACAAGGTCAAGCGCCGCTGCCATGCGGACGGCCTGACAACGGCAGGCCCTGAGCCCGTCCCTGTGAATACGGCGGCATGTAAGAAGACGTTTTCAGTCCAGCTACTCCGGCAAATGTGAAGTCACGTCCGGCCATTGATGATGCGGTTCAGCGGTCGCACAGTGCCTGAGGCGCTTGCCTGACATACATTGCCGGACTTGGCAGACGGTCGGTTCTGTGTTGACCTCTTCGCTGCATTGCAGGCACTGTCTACACCATCTCACCGTGCCATCCCCGTAGCCGGGAAACAATTGGTCCTCGGGGTTGTGCAGCACCGTGACATGCAATGGAGCCGGACAAGCTTCCTGATTCAATTCATCAGAGGTGATGCCCGCTGCGCTAATCACGGCATGAGCGGGAGCGGGAGACCTGTTTTTTGTCCTGACGGTCAATCCTGTCGCCAGACTGCCCCCGTCAGAGTGTCCGGCAAACACAATCCGCGCCTGGTCTATGCACCATGTCGCCATGACCTGCGGCACCACCTCGCTTTGCACCAGTAGTACGCGGGCCAGTGGCTCCGCCA
>SHXP01000030.1 GCA_009693225.1 Limnohabitans sp.
AGCTCCATCTTCAAGCGCCCAATCTCACCATACAACCTATCCGGCGTGCTGTGCGCTGAGACAGCGCTGAGCCCCGCGCTTGCCCTCAAACAATTGCTTGGCCTGCGCCTGGATTTCTCTCCTCCATTGACCCACCTGCATCGGATGGACTGCGAACTCCTGGGCAATCTCGTTAATAGTCTTGACCCCACGTACCGCCTCAAGCCCTACCTTGGCTTTGAACTCCGGCAGGTGAACGTTGCGCTTTCTTGTCTCGGTCATGATTGACCCCGTTTCTACTGACGGTGTCCCACTTAAACTGCTGTCCCGTATTCGGGGTCCACTTCATAAAGGGTTCTGTCGCAATAAGAAATTCTGAAGAATCTTACCTACTACCAGTAGCGTATTTGCTCTATGCCAAACACCACCTATAGCGTCCCTGAAAAACTGGAAATCCTTATTGCGACAGAACCGTATTCATCACCCAGGTTCAAATAGAACATCCTGAAAGACTGAATGCTGCGAGACTTGTGAAACATTGTTTAAAAACGTCATTTACGCATCTGTCCATGAGCATCAAACAACACAATGCAAGCTATGTGGCCGAAGAGGACCGGGTGGTATTGCGCATCACCACCACCGATGACAACGAATACCGCTTGTTGCTTACCCGGACCATGGTCAAAGACCTACTGGGACTGGTCCGGCATGTGCAACTGGCTCAAGCGGTGCGCCAGCATCCCGCGCCGCTGGGGGCCGAGATCGCCGAATTCAAGCAACAGGTGCAGTTGAACAATACCAGATTCGCCGAGTTTGAACCGGCCTCCCGCCTGCCGCTGGGCGACCAGCCACTGATGGTGCGCAAGGCGGGCATACACAGCGAAGGCGGCAGCCACGTGCTGGAGTTGAACCTGCCGGGCAAGTTGCTCAAGCTTCCTTTGACTGACGAGCTGACCACGCAGATTGGCGTGGTGTTACATACCATCGCCAGCCACGCTCAGTGGGATTTGCCAACAGGCGGCGTTCAAGCGGGCGTAGAAGAAGCGGCTTCTTCACCCGCTTTGTTCACAGGGACAACGACACACAAATTACTGCACTAGCCGTCTGTTGCGGCACACGGTGTCTGACAAGGCCGGCAAATACGCCGTCTGAGTAAAGATCAGCGCTTGTTCATCGGCGGCACATCGCGCTTGACTGAGCCTGTGAACATTTGACGCGGGCGTCCGATCTTGTATTCAGGGTCGCTGATCATTTCATTCAACTGGGCGACCCAGCCGACGGTGCGGGCCAGTGCAAAAATACCGGTGAACAGATTGACAGGGATACCGATGGCGCGTTGCACGATGCCGGAATAGAAATCGACATTGGGGTAGAGCTTGCGCGACACAAAGTAATCGTCTTCCAGCGCGATTTTCTCCAAAGCCTTGGCCAGCTTGAACAGCGGGTCATTTCCCAGGCCCAGTTCCTTCAACACCTCATTGCAGGTTTCCTGCATCAGCTTGGCGCGCGGGTCGTAGTTTTTGTAAACCCGGTGGCCGAAGCCCATCAGCTTGACATTGGAATTCTTGTCTTTCACCTGTTCCATGAATTCGCCGACCTTGGCGATGCCGCCGTTGGCCTGAATGTTTTCCAGCATGTACAGGCAGGCTTCGTTGGCGCCGCCATGAGCCGGGCCCCACAGACAGGCCACGCCGGCGGAGATGGCTGCAAACGGGTTGGTGCCGGAAGAACCGCACAAGCGCACAGTGGAAGTGGAGGCGTTCTGCTCATGGTCGGCGTGCAGCGTGAAGATACGGTCTATGGCGCGCTCGAGCACCGGGTTGACTTTGTATTCCTCACAGGGAGTGCCGAACATCATGCGCAGGAAATTGCCCGCATAGGACAGATTGTTTTGCGGATAAAGAAAAGGCTGACCGACGCCGTATTTGTAGGCCATGGCGACCAGCGTCGGCATTTTTGCGATCAGGCGGATGGCAGCGACCTCGCGGTGTTCGGGGTTGTTGATGTCGGTGCTGTCATGGTAGAAAGCCGATAAGGCGCCGACCAGTCCGGTGAGCACCGCCATCGGGTGCGCGTCACGGCGGAAACCGCGTAAAAAGAATTGCATTTGTTCATGCACCATGGTGTGGTGCATGACGGTTTGGGTGAAGTCGTGCTTGTCCCGGGCGTTAGGCAACTCGCCGTACAGCAACAAATGGCAGGTTTCCATGAAATCGCAGTTGGTTGCCAACTGCTCAATGGGATAACCACGGTAGAGCAATTCACCTTTGTCGCCGTCAATGAAGGTGATGGTTGACTGGCAGGATGCGGTGGACAAAAAACCGGGGTCATAGGTGAACATGCCGGTCTGGCTGTACAGCTTGCGTATGTCGATGACGTCCGGACCGATGCTGCCGTTGTATACCGGCATTTCCAGGCTGGGTTGGCCATTGGTGAATGAAAGAGTGGTCTTGTAGTCAGCGAGTTTCATGGTCAATTCCTGTGTCAAACAATGAAAAAATTCAAACTTTCAACAGATGCAATACAGATTGCACCCGTGGATCTTCGGTGACGCTGTGTGTATGCGGTCTGTGCAGCAAGACATCCAGCAAATCGTTATCAGCGAGTTCCATCAGTGCATACATGCCGCGTGCCTGCCCCACGGTCAGGACATCAGCATGCCGGTTGAAGAAACGCTCGATGAACAAATCGTTTTCCAGCAAACCACGGCGGCATCGCCAGCGCAGTTTACTGAGAGCAGTTGACGGCAATAAGTCATCATCAGACAGGCTGTCGAGTTGTTCATCGCCCATTCACACTGCACGGCTGATCATCAGCTCTTTGATCTTGCCGATGGCCCGGGTCGGGTTCAAACCTTTGGGGCAGACATCGACGCAATTCATGATGGTGTGGCAGCGGAACAAACGGTAGGGGTCTTCCAGATTGTCCAGGCGTTCAGCGGTGGCATGGTCACGGCTGTCAGCGATGAAACGGTAGGCTTGGAGCAGACCGGCGGGGCCGACGAATTTGTCCGGGTTCCACCAGAAAGACGGGCAGCTGGTCGAACAGCTGGCGCACAGAATGCATTCGTACAAGCCGTCAAGCTCTTCACGTTCAGCCGGCGACTGCAAACGCTCTTTTTCCGGCGGCAGTGTGTCATTCACCAGGTAGGGCTTGATGGAGTTGTACTGGTTGAAGAACTGCGTCATGTCGACGATCAGGTCGCGGATGACCGGCAGACCGGGCAGCGGCTTTAATGTGATGACGCCGGGCAAGGTCAGCATATTCGTCAGACAGGCCAGGCCGTTTTTGCCGTTGATATTCATGGCGTCGGAACCGCACACACCCTCGCGGCACGAGCGGCGGAACGACAGGCTCGGGTCTTGCGCCTTGAGTTTCATCAGGGCGTCGAGCAGCATTCGCTCATGGCCGTCGAGTTCGACCTCGATGGTTTGCATGTAAGGCTTGGTGTCTTTTTCCGGGTCGTAGCGGTAAATTTTGAAAGTACGTTTCATCAGAAGGTTCTCACTTTGGGAGGGATGCTTTCCGTGGTCAGTGGTTGGAGTTTGACGGGCTTGTAGGTCATGCTGTTAGTGGCGCTGTGCCACAGGCTGTGCTTGAGCCATTCCTCGTCGTTGCGGCCGTTCGGGTGCTGCGGTGTGTCTGCGTAATCGTTCACTGTGTGTGCACCGCGGCTTTCACGGCGCGCCGCCGCCGACACCATGGTGGCCTGGGCGCATTCAATCAGGTTTTCCACTTCCAGCGCTTCAATGCGTGCGGTGTTGAAAATCTTGCTCTTGTCTTTCAGACCGATGGCATTGACACGTTCGCGCAAGGCGGCAACCTGGGTCACGCCCTCGTCAAGCATGACCTGGGTGCGGAAGACACCGGCGTGCTTTTGCATGCTGGCGCGCAAATCGTTGGCCACGTCCTGCGCGTATTCGCCGCTGCTGCTGTTGTTCAGCCGCACCAGGCGCGCCAGTGTGCGATCCGCTGCGTCGGCTGGCAGCGGTTTGTGCAGTTTGTTTTTCTGGTGGAACTCGACAATGTGGTTACCGGCGGCCTTGCCGAACACCAGCAGGTCCAGCAGCGAATTGGTGCCCAGGCGGTTTGCGCCGTGCACGCTCACGCAAGAGCATTCGCCCACGGCATACAAGCCGTTAACCACGGCATTGTGTTCGGTCGCGGTTTGCGTGACCACCTGGCCGTGGATATTGGTGGGGATGCCACCCATCTGGTAGTGGATGGTCGGTACCACGGGAATCGGCTCTTTGGTGATATCCACGTTCGCGAAGTTGTGGCCGATCTCGTAGACCGAGGGCAGGCGCTTCATGATGGTGTCTGTGCCCAGGTGATCCAGTTTCAGGTGCACGTAGTCTTTGTTCGGGCCGCAACCGCGACCCTCCTTGATTTCCTGGTCCATGCAGCGCGAGACGAAATCACGCGGCGCCAAGTCTTTGAGCGTAGGCGCATAGCGTTCCATGAAGCGCTCGCCCAGGCTGTTGAGCAAAATGGCGCCCTCGCCCCGGCAGCCTTCGGTCAGTAAGACCCCGGCACCGGCGACACCGGTGGGGTGGAATTGCCAGAACTCCATGTCTTCCAGGGGAATACCTGCACGTGCCGCCATGCCCAGACCGTCGCCGGTGTTGATGAAAGCATTGGTCGAGGCGGCGAAAATGCGGCCCGCACCCCCGGTGGCCAGCAGCACGGTTTTGGCTTCCAGAATATGCAGGTCGCCGGTTTCCATCTCGAGGGCAGTGACGCCGACCACGTCGCCATCGGCGTCGCGGATCAGGTCTTGAGCCATCCATTCCACAAAGAAATTGGTGTTGGCTTTGAGGTTTTGCTGATAGAGCGTGTGCAGCATCGAGTGCCCGGTGCGGTCGGCCGAGGCGCAGGCGCGTTGCACTGATTTCTCACCGTAATTTGAGGTGTGGCCGCCGAAGGGGCGCTGGTAAATCGTGCCGTCCGGGTTGCGGTCAAACGGCATGCCCATGTGTTCGAGTTCAAACACCACCCTGGGCGCTTCGCGGCACATGTATTCGATAGCGTCCTGGTCGCCCAGCCAGTCAGAGCCTTTGACCGTGTCGTAAAAATGGTAGTGCCAGTTATCCTCGGACATATTGCCTAGCGATGCACCGATGCCGCCTTGCGCTGCAACAGTGTGCGAGCGGGTCGGGAACACTTTGGACAAAACGGCCACATTTAGGCCGGCGCGGGAGAGTTGCAGCGAGGCACGCATGCCGGAGCCGCCTGCACCGACGATGACCACATCAAAGCGGCGACGGGGAAGAGAAGAACGTGTCATCAATCAAAGTCTCCAGAGAACCTGAACCCCCCAGCCCAAACAGGAGAGCAGCCAGACGATGGTGAAAATATGCAGAGCCAGACGCAAACCCACGGGTTTGATGTAGTCCATCCAGATGTCACGCATCCCGACCCAGACGTGGTAGCTCAGCGCCAGCAGCACGGTGAAGGTCAGCGCGCGCATCCATTGCGGGCTGAAAATGCCGGCCCACAGGTCGTAGCCGATGTCGCCGCGCGAAAAAATCACGCACACCAGCACCAGCAGCGTGAATAAAGCCATCAAGGCCGCTGTCAAACGCTGTGCCAGCCAGTCGCGCAGTCCGTAGTGGGCGCCTGTGACCAGGCGTTTTGAACCGATTCCGTCACTCATGTCTGCTCCTGAACTCAATACAAATCGAATAATTTGGCACCGAGCAGCACGGTCAGACCGATGCTTGCGCTCAAGGTGAAGACGGCGCTGCTGCGCCCGAATTCACGGCTGACCGAGTGGGTGGCGTCCATGTACAAATGGCGCAAACCGGCAATCAGGTGGTGCAGATATGCCCAGATCAGCGCCAGCATGGTCAGGCGAATGAACCAGCCGGGGTAAATGCCGATGCCCAAGTTGATGGCTGCCTTGAACCGGGCAAAGGAAATTTCAGATGACACCGATTTGTCGAACAGCCAGATGATGAACGGCAGCAGCACAAACATCAGCGCACCACTGACCCGGTGAAGGATGGAGACCCAACCGGCAGCCGGCAGCCGGTAGGTGGGCAGATCGTGAAGGGCGTTGATGTTTCGAAAGGTCGCTGTGGGTTTGACGGGGTCGGTCATGCGCTGTGCTTTCCAGAGATCAGTTCGGGTTGGTGGAACCCTTGGGTAAGAAGGAATTTTTTATTCTAGTGCAATGCACAAAAAATCACGGTCATGCGTGTGCTAGGCGGATAAAGTTCTCATTTTGAATAATTACTCAGCTCAAATCATTCAGGTAATGCCAGGTATCGGTGAGGTAAACACCTATGCGCCATTCCATCGGGCTGTCGTGATAAGTGAACGATATGCGCTCCACCCTGAGTAATGCAGTGTTAGTACTGACTTTCAAAAATGTACAAACATCTTCATTAGGAAGAATGGCGCGCAGGCGTTCTTGTGCGCGGACCATCCGGATGCCGAAATCGGATTCAAACATGGCATACATGGGCCGTGTGTCTTTGCTCAGCCGCTCTGCGGTCAGGCCTTTGAAAGTTGCGCCAGGCAGCCAGATGTCTTCAAAAATGGTCGGCACACCGTCAAAAGACAGCACACGGCGCACCCGGAACACCGTGTACGATAGGCGCAAGGCCAGAGCCCGGGCAACATCCGGCGGTGCGCGCAAGCGGGTGCAGTCGATGATGTGGCGATCGGCCGGCCATTGCTGACCCAGCCCCGGGTTGTCAGGCTTGAGTTTGAGAAAGCGGAATTGCACCTGTTGCTCGGCGTGCGTAGCGACAAAGGTGCCCTTGCCCTGGCGGCGCACCAGCAAATGTTCCTTGGCAAGTTCGTCAATGGCTTTTCGCACTGTGCCCTGGCTGACTTTGAAACGGGCAGCCAGTTCAAATTCGCTGGGTATCAGGTCACCGGGCTTCCATTCGCCGGCTTGCAGGCTTTGCAGCACCAGCTCCTTGATCTGCTGGTACAAAGGACTGAAAAACGGCGACACCAGACCGGCATTGGCAGGCTGGTGGGCAGCGTTTTCAAGTGGGGTCGAGGCGTTCACTCTGGGGCCGTCAGGAGCTGGTCATGGATAAGACGTTATCATATCTTCTATAAGACAGATGTCTTTCTTTTTCCAGGGCTGTCAGGCAAAACCCAGCATCCTTCAATTGTTTAATTCCGGAGAATCACCATGAGTAAACCCCCCGTACGCGTGGCCGTGACCGGCGCCGCAGGCCAGATCGGCTATGCCTTGTTGTTTCGTATCGCCTCAGGCGAAATGCTTGGCAAGGACCAGCCGGTTATTTTGCAACTGCTGGAAATCCCCGATGAAAAAGCACAAAAAAAGCTCAAGGGCGTGATGATGGAACTCGACGATTGCGCCTTCCCGCTGCTGGTCGGCATGGAGGCGCATTCAGACCCGATGACTGCGTTCAAAAACACCGATTACGCTTTGCTGGTCGGTTCCCGCCCGCGCGGCCCCGGCATGGAGCGTGCCGAGTTGCTGTCTATCAACGGTGCCATCTTTACCGCCCAGGGCAAGGCCTTGAACGCAGTGGCTTCGCGCAACGTCAAAGTGCTGGTGGTCGGCAACCCTGCCAACACCAATGCTTACATCGCCATGAAGTCTGCGCCCAATTTAAAGCCCGGCAATTTCACCGCCATGCTGCGCCTGGACCATAACCGCGCGGCGTCGCAACTGGCGGCCAAAACCGGCAAAGCGGTGGCTGACATTGAAAAACTGTGTGTCTGGGGAAACCACTCGCCCACCATGTATGCCGATTACCGTTTCGGCACCATAGGCGGCGCATCGCTCAAGGACATGATCAACGATCAGGAATGGAACGCCAATGTGCTTTTGCCGACCGTCGGTAAACGCGGTGCCGCCATCATCGAAGCACGCGGCCTGTCTTCAGCCGCTTCTGCGGCCAATGCCGCCATTGACCATATGCGCGACTGGGCGCTGGGTACGCACGGCAAATGGGTGACCATGGGCATTCCTTCGCAAGGCTGGTACGGCATTCCCGAAGACGTGATGTTCGGTTTTCCGGTCACCTGTGAGGGCGGCGAATACAAGGTGGTCGAAGGTCTGCCCATCGATGCCTTCAGCCAGACCTGCATCGACAAGACCTTGAAAGAACTGACCGACGAACAATCCGGTGTGGCACATCTGCTGTAACGCTGCCTGAGTCCAAGTCTGTGACCCTGCCGCTCAAGTCTCCCATGCACCCGCGCGATGTACTGCAAGGCGCACAGGCGGGTGCAGTGGTGTTGCCGGTCTGCGACCATTACAGCGGCGTTGAAGTGCGCATGCGCAAAAGCCTGCAATTGCAGGCAGAGATGCAGCAGGAGTTCGGCGTGTGTGTCTTCGATGTGACCTTGGACTGTGAAGACGGCGCACCTGTAGGCGGCGAAGCAGAACACGCAGCACTGGTCAGTGAGCTTGCTCTGGGTGCTGCTGCGAATGTGCGCGTGGCAGTGCGTGTGCACCCGGTCGATCATCCGGCTTTTCATGCGGATATCGCCGCCATCGTCGGCAAAGCCGGCAGGCGTTTATGCCATGTCATGCTGCCCAAAGTCGAGACGCTGGCTGACGTTGAACATGCAGTCAAAGCCATTGACCAGGCGGGTGCTCCCGGCCTTGCCGTGCACGCCCTCATCGAATCGCCGGCGGCGGTACACCGCGCGTTTGATATCGCTACGCATCCGCGTTTGCAGTCGCTGAGTTTCGGTTTGATGGATTTTGTGTCGGCACATGCCGGGGCGATCCCCTCGCACGGCATGGGCGCGCAAGGGCAATTCAGCCACCCGCTGGTGTTGCGTGCCAAGATGGAGATCGCCAGCGCCTGTCATGCACACGGCAAAGTGCCGGCGCACAGCGTGGTCACCGAATTCAATGACACGCAGGCCATGGAAAATGCAGCGCGTCGTGCTTCGCAGGAACTGGGTTATACGCGCATGTGGAGCATTCATCCCGCGCAAATCCGGCCAATTCTGGCGGCCATGGCGCCGCAAGACAAAGACATTGAGCAAGCCTGTGAGGTGCTGACCGCCGCACAAAAGGCGGAGTGGGCACCGGTCAGCAACGCCGGCCAATTGCACGACCGCGCGAGCTACCGTTTTTTTTGGCAGTTGCTGCAACGCGCACACGCCACCGGCCGGCGCTTGCCGGCAGAGGCACAAAGTTTTTTTGCATGAAGCGCGCCTGCGTTTCATGAATTGTTTTATCTTGAGGAGATAGTAATGTTGAAAGCCTACCGGGACCATGCAGCCGAACGCGCCACTTCAGGTATTCCACCATTGCCTCTGAGCGCCAAACAAACCGGTGAACTCATCGAGTTGTTGAAAAACCCGCCCGCGGGCGAAGAAGCCACCTTGATGGAATTGATCACGCACCGTGTACCCGCGGGTGTGGACGATGCCGCCAAAGTCAAAGCTTCTTATCTGGCTGCGGTGGCACACGGTACTGAGCAATGTGCATTGTTGACGCCGGTCAAAGTCACAGAATTGCTCGGCACCATGCTGGGCGGCTACAACCTGACGCCCTTGATTGATTTGCTGGACGACCAGGCCTGCGCCGCTATTGCAGCTGAAGGCTTGAAGAAAACCCTGCTGATGTTCGACCAGTTCCACGATGTCAAAGAAAAGGCCGACAAAGGCAATGCATTTGCCAAAGCAGTCGTGCAGTCCTGGGCCGATGCCGAGTGGTTCACCAGCCGCCCCGAGGTGCCAAATAGCATCACATTGACGGTGCTCAAAGTCACCGGTGAAACCAATACCGACGATTTGTCGCCGGCACCTGACGCATGGAGCCGCCCGGATATTCCCTTGCACGCACTGGCCATGTTGAAGAACAAGCGCGACGGCATCACGCCCGAAGAAGACGGCAAGCGCGGCCCGGTCAAATTCATCGAAGACCTGCGCGCGCGCGGTCATCTGGTGGCCTATGTCGGCGATGTGGTCGGCACCGGTTCGAGCCGCAAGTCCGCCACCAACAGCGTGCTGTGGTTCACCGGCGAAGACATCCCGTTTGTGCCGAACAAGCGTTTCGGCGGTGTGTGTCTGGGCAGCAAGATCGCGCCGATTTTCTACAACACCATGGAAGACGCAGGCGCATTGCCCATCGAGCTCGATGTGTCACAAATGAACATGGGTGACGTGATCGAGTTGCGTCCCTACGAAGGCAAAGCTTTGAAGGACGGCAAGGAAATTGCCAGCTTCACGGTCAAGAGCGATGTGCTGTTTGACGAAGTGCGCGCCGGCGGGCGCATTCCGTTGATCATCGGCCGCAGCCTGACCGCCAAGGCGCGTGAGGCACTCGGTTTGCCTGCATCCACCTTGTTCAGATTGCCGGCTGTTCCGCAAGGCCGCGGCAAAGGCTTTACGCTGGCGCAAAAAATGGTGGGACGCGCCTGCGGACTGCCCGAGGGAACGGGCGTGGTGCCGGGCACGTATTGCGAGCCACGCATGACCTCGGTCGGTTCTCAGGACACCACCGGCCCTATGACCCGCGACGAGTTGAAAGACCTGGCCTGTCTGGGCTTCAGCGCAGATCTGGTGATGCAATCGTTTTGTCATACCGCGGCCTACCCGAAGCCGGTGGACGTGAAGATGCACCACGAGCTGCCCGAGTTCATCAGCAACCGGGGCGGCATCAGCCTCAAACCCGGCGACGGCATCATCCACAGCTGGCTCAACCGCATGCTGCTGCCCGACACCGTGGGTACTGGCGGTGACAGCCACACCCGTTTCCCCATCGGCATTTCATTCCCGGCCGGCTCCGGTCTGGTGGCGTTTGCAGCAGCCACCGGCGTGATGCCTTTGGACATGCCTGAGAGTGTGCTGGTGCGCTTCACCGGCAAGATGCAGCCCGGTGTCACCCTGCGCGATCTGGTGCACGCCATTCCCTTGTACGCGATCAAAAAAGGTTTGCTCACGGTTGAGAAAAAGGGCAAGAAAAATATTTTCTCCGGACGCATTCTGGAGATTGAAGGCCTGCCCGATTTGAAAGCCGAGCAGGCGTTTGAGCTGGCTGACGCATCAGCCGAGCGCAGCGCCGCCGGTTGCACCGTGTTGTTGAACAAAGAGCCGATCATCGAATACATCAACAGCAATATTGTTCTGCTGAAAAACATGATCGCGCAAGGCTATGCAGACGCCCGTAACATCAGCCGCCGCATCCAGGCCATGGAGGCCTGGCTGGCGAACCCGCAATTGCTGCAACCTGATGCTGATGCGGAATACGCTGAAGTCATCGAGATCAACCTGAACGAGATTACCGAACCTATTGTTTGCTGCCCGAACGACCCGGATGATGTCAAAACACTCAGCGATGTCGCAGGCGCCAAGATCGACGAAGTGTTCATCGGTTCGTGTATGACCAATATCGGCCACTTCCGTGCCGCTTCCAAATTGCTGGAAGGCAAACGCGATATCCCGGTGAAATTGTGGATGGCGCCGCCCACCAAAATGGACGCGCAGCAACTGACCGAGGAGGGCCATTACGGCGTCTTCGGCAATGCCGGTGCGCGCATGGAAATGCCTGGTTGCAGCCTGTGCATGGGTAATCAGGCGCAGGTGAAAGAAGGCGCCACTGTCATGTCAACCAGCACCCGTAACTTCCCCAACCGCTTGGGCAAGAACGCCAATGTGTACCTGGGCTCTGCCGAGTTGTCTGCCATTTGCTCCAAACTCGGACGCATTCCCAGCAAGGCCGAATACCTGGCAGACATGGGAGTGATCAACGCCGACGGCAGCAAGATTTACAAGTACATGAACTTTGACCAGATTGACAGCTTCAAGGAAGTGGCCGATACCGTCAAAGCCTGAGAAAGATTTTTGTTAGACACTGGTTTTTCCTGACTGTACCGTCTGTACAGAACGAGGAAGGAGGGTGTCAGATGTCCAAAAATAAAACCTACGGTCTGGAACAGGTAAGGGCATGACTGCCCTTGGCTTTGCAGGCGCAGGACCTGCCCGTGTTAACGGGCGGGTCCGTGTAAAAACTTGAAGCTCAGTTTTTTTGCACGGTGGCCAGGAATTCAATGATGGACTTGATTTCTTCGTCGGGCAGGATGCCGCCCCAGGTCGGCATGCCCAGGTCGGGTCGACCTTTGGTGATGGCGGTGTAAGTGACATTTTTCCATTCGTCCTTGTAACGAAGGCTGAGTTTGCGCAGATCCCGCTCGGAGATCGGGCTCGCGCCGTTGCTGCCGTGGCAATGCGAGCACTTGTTGTTGAAATTGGATTTGGCTTCAGCAATGGTGTCGCCGCTTTCAGCGAGCAACCATTCGCGCTGCTGTGATTTATCGCTGACCTTGATAAAGCCGGACCTTGAAGGCGCCACAGTCTGCTGTGCATAGCGAGTCGGTGATTGACGGCTGTTGACCATCAGCGGGGCTTGCATGGGAAAACCGTATTTCACTGACAGTTGCAGTATTTCGGGTTTCAACTCTTCCAGCGCCTTATTGATACGGTCTTTCAACTCCGGGTTCTGCTTGGACAAGGCGACGGCAACCTGTCCGCCGAGCCCTTCTCCACCCACTGAAATAATTTGCCAACGGCTGTCAAACAGCTTCTTATTGTCAAAACCGGCGCTCGGGCCCCACAGAAAAGCGCCGTCGATTTCCTTGTTATTGAGAGCTGCAAAAGCCTCCCCATGCGTGCGGAAAGTTACCAAGGTGTAACCTTCCTGAGAAGCGAGCAGAATTTGCGGCGGGGAACCGTAGAGGACGCCTATTTTTTTACCTTTGAGGTCTGAGAGCGCAGCCACTTTCATGCCTTGGGGCGCCACGATAGCGTAACTGACATTGAGAAAAGGATTGCTCTTGACCAGGCCTCTGGCCTTGTATTCGGCATCGGCCGGCAGGGCGAAATACGCATCACAGCCTTCCATGGTGTTGCGGATTGCACGGCGCTGATTGAAAGACAGCCACCAGACGTATTCAACCTTAGCGCCCAGTCGCTGTCCGACCATTTCAGCAAGTTCAATGTACAAGCCTTTGTCAACACCTTCGGATTTGCTGAACGGCAGGTTATCCGGGTCGGAGCACACCTTGAGTGTGTCCACTGCCATCGATGAAGACAGGCTTACTGCTGTCAGCGCAGCTGCAGTACATGCTGATTTGACAAAACGTGGAAAAAATTTGCTCATGGTGATACTCCTGAAGTTAAATCAATGAGGCTGAAAAACAGGCTTTCAAAATACATGTTGATACTCAGCGTCAATGGTGAATATTATGAGAATGCAACTGACAATAAGCTGAATCCGGCACCGCAACAGCGGATGTTTTACGGTTTTATACACCGATTCGGTGCTGGGTTAACGCTGTCATTGAATGCTTGTTTTCTGTTCAGCGAACTTTCAAAAAAACCGGTATCGAGAAATTGACTTCAATCCTGAAAAAAAATACTTCAACTGTTACCGGTTACTTTGAAAGCAGGCCGTTCTGCGCTACGTGGATCAGATAAAAAACACCGCCCGAAGGCGGTGTTTTTTTATCTCAAGACAGATCAGTTCATAGCGAACACAAACAGTGTGCCGCCTTCAGGGCTGGCTGCAACCATTCTTTCGCCAAGTGTTCCGAAGAACGCAGGTATAGACTGTGTACGACCGGACACAACAGCAACGTATTGCTTGCCGTCCAGGACGTAAGTCATGGGAGCTGCAGAGATGCCTGAACCGGTGTTGAACTTCCACAGTTCTTTGCCTGATTTGGCATCAACAGCGCGGAACACACCTTTGATGTCGCCAGCAAAAACCAGACCAGTGGATGTGGTCATGGTGCCGCCGTTGAAGGGCAGTTCTTCCTTGTTGAACCACACTTGTTTTTGCTTCACGGGGTCCCATGCTTTCAAACCGCCGCCATGACCGCCGGGACCGACTTTGCTCAGGTCAAAGTTCACGCCCAGGTAGAACTGGCCGCGTTTGTACTCTTCCTGAATGCCTTCGAGGTCCATACACAGGTTCATGGTCGGGATGTAGACCAGGCCTGTTTTAGGGTTATAGGACATGGGCATCCAGTTTTTGCCGCCGACCAGGTTGGGGCAAATGTCTTTGGCCCATTTGTTCAGACGGGGACGCTTTTCGTTATTGGCAGCTTCAATAGGGGCACCGGTTTTCATGTCAATGCCGGTGGCCCAGTTGACGTTGTCAACGAATTGCTTGGCTGACAGCAACTTGCCGTTGGCGCGGTCGATCACGTAGAAGAAACCGTTACGGTTGGCCTGCATCAGCACCGGCACT
>SHXP01000031.1 GCA_009693225.1 Limnohabitans sp.
GATCTGGGACAGGCAGTTGCACAAGCCTTATGAAGCAGATGACGGTTCACTGGTTGATATGTCTGGCAATACTTGCTGCATGTCCAGCCGCGCGGGCTGAATGGAAAAGGTATCAAAAGGCAATGAGCAAGAGATTGAACACTACCTAGGGATGGTCTGCAAAAGTAACTTACCAGAATTTACCGCTCAATGAAATCAAGTGCTTACGGACTGTTGATTGCTTAAAAATTTAGTTTTGCAGGGGTTTCCTAGATCAACAGTCAGTTAAGTAGAGTGGACCTATGTCAATTTACCGCCAGGTCAAGCTACTCAGCCAAGGACCGGGAATGCGTGCTGAGGGTGTCTCATCCACGCAAGCGCTGTATGAATTCAACTACATGAACACCATGCTACGTGTGTTGGAGATTTCTGGGTTTAGCGGACTATGGGTCAAAGGCGAAAAAATCGCCTTGCCACAAGTGTCTCTGACTCTGAGTGAATGGCAGCCACTGTCGCAACATCCATCGGGGCAGCAAATTTTTGACTTGCTTTGCCCCGGTGGCAAGGATGACTGACATGAAATCAGCCTGATCTTGCTGGTTACTGTGTGTTTGAAGATTTAAAAAATCGCTTACTAAACAGGCTTGAGCGACATAATCAATTGGGCCATGGATTTGGCGTCAGCGTCTGTCACCATCGGTTGCGGAGGCATGACGTCTTCCCCCCCCAGATACCTGTGCCACCTTCTTTGATCTTGGCCGCGAGTTTGTCAATCGCCGTTAAGTCGCCGGTGTATCTGGCAGCCACCTCGCTGAATGGCGGGCCGTATTTGCGTTTGTCGATCATGTGGCAGGCCATTCAGTTATTAACTTGCATCAGTAATTTCAGTTGATCGTTCTCGGCCTGAGCATTTTTGACGTAAAACGTCGTGCTTGTGAACAACAGCAAGCCAGCGATACGAAGTGATGAGTGTGAGGTGAATCGGAAAATGGTCATGGTGAAAATTCAGAAAATCGTGACGAAACGTTGAAACACAAAAAAACAATACACCAAAGTGATTTGTGAGATAAGAAAACGCACTGCCTTCAGGCAGCGCGTTTGAGGTGGTTAATCAAGCCCCATTAATTGGGAGTCACGCGGTAAATATTCCCGCTTGCCTCGTCAGCAATATACAAAGCGCCATCAGGTCGCAAAGAGACGTGATGGAACCGGCCGGCAAAGGTGGGCCACATCAATTCTTCACGCTTGGCAGAAAAACCGTCTTTGCTGATGTCCAGGATGTCGATACGGTTACCGGTGGGGGTTCCATGGATGCCGATACCTGCATAACCCACAGCAAGACGACCTCCCCATTCTTTCCACTGCATACCGGCCAGCCATACGCTACCGCACATGCCTTGTGACAAACCGTTGTTGTTCCAAGCGGGTTTTATGGCGTTGAGGTAGGCTTTCAGATCGGTCATGGGCATGAAAGCTGCGCGCTCTTTCGGTGGTGTGGCACCCATTTGATTGGGCGAGTAACCGCAATAGCCGTCCGGACAGGCAGGACGACCGTTCACATTGTCACGAGGATCCCGGCCGCCGTTACCGCCGTTGACAACTTTGGTGACTTCGTCACTGTGCCACGGACCGCTTTCAGACAGGTAAACATCGCCAGTACCTGGGCGGAACGAAATACCTTGGGGGTTGCGGACTCCGTAGGCGAACACGCGTTTGTCAAAGCCGGCGGGAGGGTTGTTACCGGCGGCAGCTTTACCGTCGCAGGCCACGCGCAGCAACTTATCGCGGAGTTCGGTCGGGCTTTGTGGACCAGCGCCGTTGTGGTTGTCGCCAATGGTTACATACAAGTAGCCGTCAGGGCCGAAACGCAAGCGGCTACCGTTGTGGGCACCAGAACCGTCAAAGGGGTGGTTGGACTTCATGGGCTTGTAGCCCAGATCATTAATGATTTCCACAATATCAGATACCCCATTGAGTGATGAATTCACTTTCATGCGCATCACGATGTTGTTGTATCCGCCATAGGTACGATTGTTGCCCTTAGAGCTGGAGTAAAGGTAGACGTAGCCATTTTTTGCAAACTCTGGGTCAACTGCCACGCCTTGCACGCCTGCTTGGCCATCGCAAAACAAATCGTTTTTAGTTGCAGAGTAACCCGTGCTGCCACCAACGCCGAGCAATTTGTTCACGCTTCCGGAAGGTAAACGAACTGTCAAGCTGCCACATTTTTCTGTGAAAAACATTGTGCCGTCTTGCAAAAAAGCCATGTCCCAGGGAGACTCGGATTTTTGAAATACCTCGGCTGTGACAGTCACTGCCATGGATGAATGAGAGCCCATCAGCCCAGAGGCAGCCAACAAAAGCGATGGCAGCAAATAGGCCGTTTTTCCGCCAGGAAGAGCAAAGCAGACTTGAGATGCTTTTTTCTTGCTTACTGTGTGTAACATTCAAACTCCAAAAGTTGAGATAGACCTGTGATTTATCACGGTTAATCGTTGTGAAAAAAACAGCTGATTGATTGCTTCAGTGAAATGCGTTGTGCGTTTCATATAAAACAAAAAAGCAACTTATATCTATCGTAGAGAGGGTATTCAGGCGATGTCCCGTTCGTAGTTGAAGGTTGAGGTTGGTGGTTGAAACCCTCAGGGCCTGGAGAATGTGGGTTCTGAGATCAACAATCGTAAAGTCAAGAAAGCCCAACCACCATGCCTGAGCATCCGTTTCGGGTGATCAAGTGTCAATTTGGATACCGAAAGACTCGCTACCGTGGCTTGGCTAAGAACACAGCGCAACTCAACACGCTGTTTGCACTGAGCAATTTGTGGATGGTGAGGAAACGAATCCTAGTCGCCAATGGGTGAGTGCGACCAAAACAGGGCAAAAGCCCTCAGTGAGGGGGAGAAATCGCTTGAAAATGCCGCAAAAGAGAGGGATTTTGCGATAGGATCATGGCAAATTTCACATGGTGAAGATTTGTTGCACAAGATCTTTTTTAAACTGAGTTTTTCAGACCATCCTTTGGTATCCAAGCCTGGCTGCTGGCAAATTTTGGTGCTGAGTTCCATGATTTCGCCGGCTCGGTGGTTGTTCACACTGTCGGCGGCTGGATTGCTTTGCCTGCTGTGATTTTCCTGGGCGCACGCAGTAACCGCTACCGCAAGGACGGCGCTATATCCGCGCATCCGCCCTCCAGCATTCCATTCCTGGCATTAGGCGCCTGGCTTTTATGCGTCGGCTGGTTCGGCTTTAATGTCATGAGCGTACAAACCCTTGACAAAATTTCCGGACTTGTGGCCGTTAACAGTTTGATGGCCATGGTAGGCGGCACACTGGCCGCTTTGTGGGCAGGCAAAAACGACCCCGGTTACGTGCACAACGGACCACTTGCCGGTCTGGAGGCTGTTTGTGCAGGTTCTGATTTAATGCACCCGCTTGGCGCCCTGGTTGTCGGCTGCGTTGCTGGCGCCTTATTTGTCTACATGTTCACCCTGACTCAAAACACTTGGAAAATCGATGATGTTCTGGGTGTCTGGTCGCTTCATGGTTTGTGCGGCACCTGGGGCGGCTTGGCTGCCGGTATTTTCGGCAGCACGGCTCTTGGCGGTCTCGGCGGCATCAGCTTTATCTCTCAACTGTTGGGAACGCTGCTGGGCGTGGCTTGGGCGCTTGTTTCATCTGCCGCTTTGTACTGGCTGATCAAATCATTCATGGACTTGCGTTTAAGCCAAGAAGAAGAGTTTGAAGGTGCAGATATGACCATTCACAAAGTAAGCGCCAGCCCAGATCGCGAGTCCAGTTGGTGATTTTTGTCTTTTTTTAGGGTTTTCATTCATAAATCAGGTAGAAATACTTATTTGATTGGCCCTAATCTGTCTAATAATGTTAAGAACTGGTTTATCCACAGGATGGATAATGGGTGCGTCGGTGATAGGTTAGTTTCGCTTCTTGGCTTTCGTGGACAGGTGCAATCGGGACTCCATCGCTTTTTTATTCGTTTTTATGGAGTCCCTGAATGGGTAACAAACTGTACGTTGGCAATTTGCCATATTCTGTTCGCGATGGCGATCTGGAACAATCCTTTGGTCAATATGGCACTGTCACCAGCGCCAAAGTCATGATGGAGCGCGATACCGGTCGTTCCAAAGGCTTTGGTTTTGTTGAAATGGCCTCTGACGCTGAAGCTCAAGCTGCCATCAGCGGCATGAATGGTCAGACATTAGGCGGTCGTAGCCTGGTTGTCAATGAAGCACGCCCGATGGAACCGCGTCCCCCGCGCAGTGGCGGCGGTGGTGGTTACAGCGGCGGTGGCGGTGGCGGTTATGGCGGCGGTGGCGGTGGTGGTTACGGCGGCGGTGGCGGTCGTCGTGAAGGTGGCGGCTATGGCGGCGGCGGTCGTCGTGAAGGCGGTGGCGGACGCAACGAATACTGATCAGGTATTCTTCCCCGATAAAAAAGCCTGCTTTGCAGGCTTTTTTTATGGTTTATCGGTTTCAGGTACTAGGGTCGCGTGTACACGGCCTTTGAGCGTATATACCTGATTCAAGTTGTCTGCTTCCAGTTTATCCGCTTTGAAAAGATTTTTCCCTCGCACAATATTGACAGGCAGGTGTGATATCAACAAGTCTGTATTGCCAAAGAAATGCAAAAACTCACCGCTGATCTGCATATCATCTTTTTCAAAGTTTACACCTTCTCTTTTCAATAAAATTTGGCCTATCAACTGAACCTGTGAACCATCCTCGTTCACTATGGCTTTTTTACCCTTGACCGACATCACACGTTCATTTGAATAAATCAATACAAAAGGTTCTTTGATTTCCGTGTTCAAAGTGTCCTGAAAATGCTCCGCGTAAACCCCGTGTATGGATGATTTCAATTTTCCATTCATTTCATATGATTTCAAATTGAAATTCTTAAAATCATAATCCGGCACATGCGTAGGTGGTGCTGAGGGCTGGACTTGCTCAGCGCGTGGAACGCTCCTGACCAGCCAGACTGAAAACAGAAAAAGCACCATCAGCACCAGCATCGGCAGATAAGCCATGAACATCTCGCTCCAAAGGTGCAACCTCAGCATTAAGCCCGGCTGCTCCATCAAAGGTGGACGCAACAATTTATTCATGATAAAAATTCACTCAAGCATGGCATGTAATGACCAGTAGCCATCAGCAATAAATCACAGGCCTCGCGCACAGCACCCTGTCCTGCAGGATTAGTGCACACATGGTCTACACGGCTTAACAACTCTGTGTGCGCTTGTGCTGGGGCAAAAGATAAAGCAGCGCGCGATACAACAGGTAAATCCGGCCAATCATCGCCCATTGCTGCTGCTTGTTGCCATGTAAATCCCAGTGTTTGCATACAACTTTCAGCGACAGATTTCTTGTTTTGTACGCCATAGTAGGCTTGTTTGATTTCCAGATCTGACAAACGCCGACGCAATGCCCCGCTATCGCGACCGGTAATGACGACAGGCACAATGTCTGCATGCATCAGCATCTTGAGCCCGTGCCCGTCCAATACATTGAATTTTTTGAGGGTTTCGCCAGCGTCTGAGTAGTACAAACTGCCGTCTGTGAACACGCCATCGACATCCAGAAAAAAGATTTTCGTACCGCGCGCTTTGTCCAACAGCTGTGGCGGGAATCGTAAAACGTGGCTTGTCATGGTTAAATCACTTTAGCGCGCATCAAGTCATTGGAATTAACAACCCCGCATAAGCTGCCTTGCGCATTGACCACCAGTACACAGGTGATTTGCTTGAGTTCCATCAATTCAGCCGCTACTACTGCGAATGCGTTATCGCGCAAGGTACTCGGCTGTGTCCGCATCACTTCTGATGCTCGCATTGCCCTTAAGTCAACCCCTCTTTCAATCAATCTGCGCAAATCACCATCTGTGAATATGCCGAGAACGCGACGATCTTGATCCACAATCGCTGCCGTACCCAGGCCTTTTTGTGACATTTCACGCATCAATTCTGTCAAACCAACGTCTGCGGTTACCGTCGGTAACTGTTCGCCGGTTCTCATGATGTCTGACAGCAATGTCAATAAGCGCCGGCCCAAACTGCCGCCCGGATGCGATCTCGCAAAATCATCCTGTTTGAAACCTCTGGCATCCAGGACAGCAACAGCCAGTGCATCACCAAGGGCTAACTGTGCAGTGGTACTGGCCGTCGGCGCGAGGTTCATCGGACAGGCTTCTTTTTCAACACTGCTATCGAGCACCCAGGTTGCATAATTTGCAAGCGTTGACTGCGGGTTGCCGGTGATGGCCAGCAGCATGACGCCCAGTCGCTTGATCAGCGGCAAAATGGCTGAAAGTTCTTCGCTTTCCCCGCTGTTGGACAATGCAATCACCAGGTCGTCGCGCGTGACCATGCCCAGGTCCCCGTGACTGGCTTCCGCCGGATGCACAAAAAAAGCAGGTGTGCCGGTGGAGGCCAGCGTGGCGGCAATCTTGCGACCTATGTGTCCGCTTTTGCCCATGCCCATGACAACCACACGGCCTTTGACCGACAGCACCCCCTGAACCGCGTGCACAAATTGATCGCCCAGCTGCCGTTGAACAGAAAGTATGGCCTGGGCCTCGATCTCCATGGTCTGGCGAGCCAGGGCCAGGATATGTGCATGTTGTGTGGTGGCGTTTGTGTTCATGGTTTGGCTATTATGCTGTTTCACCGCAGGACTTAAGCGCTTACTTTCCTATGCAAAAACGGTTGAATATTTCCCCCAGCAAGTCATCTGCCGTGAAGTTTCCAGTCAGCGCTGACAGTTGATTCTGAGCCAGCCGGCATTCTTCAGCCATCACATCCAATGGCATATTTTTATTTTCCGTACATTGAAAAGCTTGTTCGATATGGCTTTGAACAGCACGAAGTGCATCCAAATGCCGGATTCTTGCTGTAAATATCCCCTCATTGAGACCGGCGTGCCACCCCGCACATTTCAAAATTTTCTCTTTCAAGTCATCTAAACCTTGGCCGGTTTTCGCGGAAATACTTATTCCGTTATCAATCGGTTCATCGTGTTCAACAGCATCAATTTTGTTATGGACGATGAGCAGGTTTGTTTGTTGCGCCAGATTCTGCTGGATTTGGTGTAAGAGTTTTTGTTGTGCCTGCGCGTAAGCCGGGTCGTGCTGCCGGCTCAAGTCATTGAGCAGCAAGACGATATCTGCATTTCCGATCTGATCCCATGCGCGCGCCATGCCTATTTGTTCCACCTCGTCAGCCTCTGCCTTATCTCTGAGACCGGCCGTATCAAACACATGCAAGGGCACGCCTTGAATTTGAATGCTTTGCGTCAAGACATCGCGCGTCGTCCCGGCGACAGCAGTAACAATGGCCACCTCCGCACCTGCGAACGCATTCAACAAAGAGCTTTTACCTGCATTCGGTTGACCGGCTATCACCAGCTTCAAACCATCGCGCAGCAAGCGGCCTTGCTCTGCATGCGCCAGCAGCTCACGTGTTTGCGTTTGCAGCGTCTGCAACTGAGCCTTCACTTGCATATGTTCTATGACATCGATGTCTGCTTCTGGAAAGTCCAGACAAGCTTCAATCTGCATACGCAGGAGTACCAGTCCTTGCTTGATTGCTTGCACATGTCTGGAAAAAACACCTTCCAATGAACGTCCAGCACTGCGGACGGCAGCTTCCGTATTCGCATCAATCAAATCAGCAACCGCCTCAGCCTGAGCCAAGTCCAGCTTATGGTTCAGATAGGCACGTTCAGTAAATTCACCGGGTCGCGCTAACCGCAAGTGCGGCAGCAGACTAAGACCTTGATCCCCGGAGTGTTGAGCAAGCAGCAGGCATTGCCGCACAAGCATTTGTAACACCAGCGGTCCGCCATGTCCTTGTAATTCCAGCACGTCCTCGCCGGTATAACTGTGCGGCGCCGGGAAATACATCGCCAGCACTTGATCTATGGGGCGTTGCTGCTGGTCTTTGATCTGTACGAGGTGTGCATAGCGCGGCTTCAAATGGCATCCGGTAAGACGCCGTGCATATACCGACAAGGCTTTCCCGCTGATTCTGACCACCCCGACCGCGCTTCGACCGGGTGGCGTTGCCAGAGCAATGATGGGATCACCCCGTTGCGATAACATTTTGAGTGATAGCGTGTGTGCGGTGACCGCTTATTTCATAACACCAAGTTGCTTGTTGATCATCCATTGCTGTGCAATCGACAAAATATTATTGGACAACCAATACAAGACCAGGCCAGCCGGAAAGAAAAAGAACATCACACTGAACGCCAGCGGCATGAACCACATCATCTTTGCCTGGATAGGATCCGGCGGCGTGGGATTCAACCAGGTTTGGAACACGGATGTGGCTGTCATTAAAATAGGCAATAAGCCTATCGGCACTCCAAACCAGACACCAAATGCTGTATCAGGGGCGGACAGATCATGTACCCATCCGATCCATGGCGCATTTCGCATTTCAACGGACGACAGTAACACCCAGTAAAGCGCAATGAAAAACGGCATCTGCACTGCGATGGGCAAACAGCCTCCGAGCGGATTGACTTTTTCCTCACGGTAGATCTTCATCATTTCCGTTTGCATTAGCTGAGGATTGTCTTTGAGCTTTTCGCGCATTTCCATGATCTTGGGGTTAATGGCTTTCATCTTGCCCATACTTTTATATGCTTGTGAATTCAGCCAGTAAAAAGCTATTTTTAACACCACCACGAGCGCCACAATGGCCCAACCCCAGTTGCCGATGATGCGATAGAGTTCATACAAAAGCCAATAAAGAGGCTTTGACAGGATTGTCAACCAGCCATAGTCCTTGACAAACTCCAGCCCGGGGTAGGTTGATTCCAGAATTTTTTCTTCTTGCGGTCCTACAAATAACTTTGCTTCCAGTGCTTTAGATTGTTTTGTCTTTATTTCTAAAGGCGTCGTTTTCATTGCTATTCGATAGCAGCAATCTTGTACAGATTTTTCTATGTCTTTCTTTTCAATTGAATAATCCCTAATTTGACCATCTGGAAATATCCAAGCAGTTGCAAAATAATGCTGAACCATTCCTACAAAGCCTTTTTCGCTTTGTTTTTCAAAATCAGCTTTATTTTTCGCGACATCTTCAAAGTCAATTTTTTGATATTTTTTTTGATTAGTAAAAACAACTGGGCCTGTGAAAGTAGAATAAACTTGGGATTCACCCTCAGGCTTTTTACCGTCTCTTACAAGTTGTACATATAACCGCGGCGCAATAGTATTGCTTGAAAGATTCACTATATCGTGTCTGACTGCAATCGCATAACTACCACGAGTCAAGGTGTACGTTTTGATTAGTTTTACTTCGCCAATAGGCGCTGACTCAAACTGTAGTTGAAGTTCATTCTCAGACTCTTTCAAGCTTGTTTTTCCACTGAAAGTCGTTGATGTAATATGAGTAGGCAAAAAAGCATCAGGTCGATCGCTTATCAAGCCGGATTGTGCTAGATAAACCCGCTCCTTGCTGTCATCCATCAGCACGATATTACTGCCTGGATGATTTGCATCCTTGTGTTTAAGCAACTCTGCTCGTACCAAGTCGCCTCCTTGGCTGCTGAATTGCAGCTTTAAAACATCGGTTTCTACATCGAAGCGCTGTGGCGGTGTACCCTGCACAGCTGCTGCAGCCGGGTTTTGTAGCGTATTTATCGCCACCGCTGCACTCGGGTTGTTGTCCGAACTCACAGGACTGGGGGCAGGCACAGGGGCGCTTGTCTGCGGTACTGACGGGAAAAACGTCGGTTTTTTGCCATTGTGAATCTGCCACTGGTCCCACAACATCACCAGAGAAAAACCGAAAACTACCCAAAGTATGGTGTGGCGAATATCTTTCATGGCAAATTTGACTCTGTCGATGTAGGTGAAATGTGACCAGTTGCTGGCCCCATGGGGTTGATGTATTGCTTGTGTGGCACTGGGTCATGACCACCGTCGCACCAGGGATGACAGCGTGCCAATCGTTTGAGGATGAGGTAACTGCCTAAGCCGGCACCATGCGCCTCCAGTGCCTGTAGGGCATAGACAGAACAAGTGGGATTGAATCGACAGGATGATCCCAGCCAGGGACTGAGCATTAAACGGTAGGCTTTGACAAAGGCGACCAAGAGCTGCTGCATCATGGTGAGTGTTTTGCCTTATCAAACAATTGCTGGAGTTCTGTGCGCACGGCTTTTTTTAACACCCGGGAGCTTGCGCTGATGTACTTTGTGCGCAAAAATGTTTTTCTCAGGCGCACAACCATGTCTGCCGCCTCTGTCAATCCGGGGTATTGGCCGGCAAACGCATAAATTTGTCGCTTGATGGTGTTGCGTGTGACCGCCTTTTTCGCCCTCCGTTTGGGAACCACGGCGCCAATGCGACGTTGTAAAATCGTGCGATGAATGTGTAATGCAAAATGTTGCGTGCTTGCGCTTACCCCTGCGGCCATGACTGCATCAAAATCTGCGCGCTGCGTGATTTTTATCACGCTCGGTTTTGCAAGATGCGCATCAGCATGCGCAATCAGACTCAGACCGCCAGCCGTTTGCGGCCTTTGGCGCGACGGGCATTGATGACCGCGCGACCGCCTCTGGTTTTCATGCGAACCAAAAAACCGTGGGTACGTGCACGGCGGGTTTTTGAAGGTTGATAGGTACGTTTCATAGTGAGAATCTCTGATGCAAAGCTGAACCGCGTATTATCTCTGTTTTTCTGCTGTTTTTTTAAAAATATCTCTTGTTTGAGGCCACTTATGAAATATTATGTGGGTGTTTTGTGAAATTTTTTCTATTTCTGTGGATAAATTTTTGATAAAGTATCCTGAATGCGATTTATCCACAGTTTGCTCTATCTGATTTCGGCGCTATGAACTCCTCCATATTACCGTCTGAAAACAATGATGCCGGTCAGGCGTTATGGCAATCCTGTATCGATCTTTTAGCCCAGGAATTGCCTGAGCAACAGTTCAATACCTGGATAAAACCACTGCATGCGGTGGTATCCGAGGACTTTTCCAAACTCACCATTGTTGTCATCAACCGCTTCAAATTAGACTGGATCCGTGCGCAATATGCCGGACGCATCAGTTCACTGCTTAACCAATTGTATGGACAACCTGTGCATATCGAGTTCTCTCTGGTGCCTAAAGAGGCGCCTGTCAGAGAAGCTGCCCCACGCTCAAAGCATGAGACAGAAGAGTTTTCAGCTGCCACATTAAGCCGCGCGTCTGACGCTGGCTTGATTGTTTTTAAAAACCGCCTCAACAGCAACTTGTGCTTTGAAACCCTGGTTGAAGGTACGGCCAACCGCATGGCACGTGCTGCTGCCATGCATATAGCCAATGTGCCCGGGCAACTTTACAACCCCTTGTTCATTTACGGCGGCGTCGGTCTGGGCAAAACCCATTTAATGCATGCGGTAGGCAACCAATTGCTGCTGAACCGCCCGGACGCGAAAGTGCTTTATATCCATGCTGAACAATTCGTATCTGATGTGGTTAAAGCCTATCAGCGTAAAACTTTCGATGAATTTAAACTCCATTACCATTCTTTGGACCTGCTGCTGATCGACGATGTACAGTTTTTTGCCAACAAAGACCGCACCCAGGAAGAGTTTTTCAATGCTTTTGAAGCATTGCTCGCCAAAAAATCTCACATTGTGATGACCAGCGATACCTACCCAAAAGGCTTGGCTGCTATTCACGAGCGTTTGGTTTCTCGCTTCGATTCTGGCTTGACCGTTGCTATCGAACCCCCTGAGCTTGAAATGAGGGTTGCAATTCTGATCAACAAGTCCAGGGCCGAAGGCACTGAAATGCCAGAAGAAGTTGCTTTTTTTGTGGCCAAAAACGTTCGTTCCAACGTGCGCGAACTCGAAGGCGCATTGCGTAAAATCCTCGCATATTCAAGATTCAACCAGAGAGAAGTCTCCATTCAATTGGCGCGCGATGCATTGCGTGATTTGTTATCCATTCAAAACCGCCAGATTTCTGTGGAAAACATTCAAAAAACTGTGGCTGACTATTACAAAATCAAAGTCGCGGACATGTACTCTAAAAAACGTCCCGCCTCGATTGCCAGACCTCGCCAAATCGCCATGTACCTGGCTAAAGAACTGACTCAAAAAAGTCTTCCTGAAATTGGTGAATTGTTTGGCGGTCGGGATCACACCACGGTGTTGCACGCGGTGCGAAAAATATCCGCTGAACGTCAAACGCTGAACGAATTGAATCAGCAATTGCATGTGCTTGAACAAACACTCAAAGGATAAAGAATGATTTCTTCTATACCTAACCCTGTTGATAGAATCAGCATAACTACAGGCTTATCCACAGAGGGTGGCTTTTCGGAAAAATTATTCATTGCCGGCATCAACACAAAAAACCACTTACAAACAGTGTTTGAAGGTAGGCAAGTCATTGATGTCAAAGTAGAAAACAGGCTTGTCCACACGAACAAGGCTTGCTTATCTACTACTGCTATTGATTTATAAAGAATTTAAGAAGAGGATGACATGATTGTCTTGAAAGCCACCCAGGAGCAGATTCTTGCTTCACTGCAATCGGTTGCAGGCATTGTTGAACGCCGTCACACATTGCCGATTCTGGCCAATGTCTTGCTTCGTAAAACTGGTAATGACGTGCAACTCACCACCAGTGATTTAGAAATTCAAATCAGGACTCAAGCTTCACTGGGCGGCGACAGAGGTAATTTCAGCACCACCGTGGGTGCAAGAAAATTGATGGATATTCTCCGCTCCATGCCCTCTAACCAGACCGTCAGCCTGGAATCGAACCAAAATAAATTATTGTTGAAAAGCGGTAAAAGCAGATTCACTTTACAAACCTTGCCGGCAGAGGATTTTCCGCTCGTCCAGGAATCACCAAATTTCGCCCCTGCTTTCAGTGTGCCGCAAAAAACCCTCAAAGCATTGCTTCAGCAAGTGTCTTTTTCCATGGCGGTGCACGATATCCGTTACTACCTCAACGGCATTTTTTTCGTTGCTGAGGGCAAGCAACTCAGTCTTGTCGCCACTGACGGTCACCGACTGGCTTACACCTCGGCGCTGCTTGAGCTTGAGGTGCCTAAACAGGAAGTGATATTGTCGCGTAAAACTGTGCTGGAGTTGCTGCGTTTATTGAGTGACAAAGACGGTGATATTCACATGCAATTTGCCATTAACCAGGCGAGATTTTCCTTTGACGGTAAAGAATTTGTAACCAAACTCGTTGAAGGCAAGTTTCCTGATTACAACCGTGTGATTCCCAAGAGCCACAAAAACAGTTTCACTTTGGGTAAATCGGCCTTGTTAACCTGTTTGCAACGTATTGCTATTCTGACCACGGATAAGTTCAAGGGCGTTCGCATCAATCTTGAGCCTGGTGTGCTGCGTGTCGCATCAAACAATGCTGAACAAGAAGAAGCTGTCGATGAACTTGAGGTTGATTATTCAGGTGATTCGATTGAGATCGGATTCAATGTCACTTATTTGATTGATGTGCTTGTCAATATGAACGAAGATATGGTCCGTATTGACCTGGCAGATTCCAACAGTTCTGTGCTTGTCACCATACCGGAGAACGCGTTTTTCAAATATGTTGTCATGCCCATGAGGATTTGAACTGTAAAACGCTTATTCCTGTTACTTGTTGGCGCCATTTGCGTTTGATGAATTGATATATGACGATAACTAACTCTGACGATTACTCAGACGGCAAAGCAAGTATTTCCGCTGAAGACCAGGCCTATGGCGAAGGCTCCATTCAAATTCTCGAGGGACTTGAAGCGGTTCGCAAACGCCCGGGCATGTACATCGGCGATACCTCGGACGGGACAGGCTTGCACCATCTGGTTTTTGAAGTGGTCGATAACTCGATCGATGAAGCGCTTGCCGGACATTGCGATGACATTGTCGTCACCATTCATTCCGACAACTCCATCAGTGTCACCGACAA